>JADGQN010000050.1 GCA_017881765.1 Syntrophobacterales bacterium
CCAAGCGGCAGGCGACAAAAGCAATGTTGCCAAACCACGACTGCGAAGCGGCAAAAACATCAAATCTGTTGTCGTCGCAGGAGCTCTGGAGCTTGTTTCAGACCGCGAAGGCAGAAGCCAGGGACTTCCCTACCGGGGGGGGTCGGCGCTCATGCCCCAAAAATGCAGGAAAAAGCGATGTCGGAGGTTCTCCCTGCCGTGGAAAGATATCTGGAGAGGAAGACTACGCCAAACGGTGTTGGCCTTTCCGGACGTGGAGGGTGGTCGGTGAAAGCGGAACACCCGTTGTCCGCAGGGCAGGCATAACGGCCACGGTGCAGAACGGTAAAAACCCACCGAGAGAAGTGGGAACCTTCCGCAATGGAGCACGCGCGACAGACATCATGAACCTATCGGGAGGATGGAAAAGAGACACCATGAGAGCAAAGAGTGACCTAGCAACAGCCTTACCCATGATCCAAAAAGCGGGCACACCGAAAGAGATGTCGAGGGTGTACGGTATCCCTCTCGGAACGCTCGCTAATCTTCGATACCAAAAGCGCGGGCCCAGATATTTCCGGCGCGGCCGAAGTGTCCTGTACTTCTCAAGCGACTTTGAGGCATGGCTCAAAAGTGACCCCGTCCTGACCAAAGAGAGCTGTGAAGCGGAAGACGGCTATTGACTGTTTGGGTATCAATAGGGTAGCACAACTTTTGACCGGAGGATCTATGAGCTACATAACTTATTAATATTATTAGCGCGCCTGCCGCGACTCGAACGCGGAACCTACGGATTAGAAGTCCGTTGCTCTGTCCTGATTGAGCTACAGGCGCGTGAAGCATAATCTAACACTTCCCTGCTTCGAAATCATTCAAAATATTCATGCCTGCGACCCCGGAATGGTTGAGGGCGTAAGGGCGGCCCCATTTCTGCCTTGCCATTGGCGTCACAGGCGCATAGCTTATCTCCGTTCCGGAAAATGTGGCGGCCCTCGAACGCAGTGCCCCTTAAGCGAAGCGAACAGCCGCGCGGTTGCGCGTAAGCAAAAAATGCTGTATGCTCTCTGGCGCCATGGTTATGAGACGACACGCGATTTACACCATATTCCTGTTGGCCCTGCTCGCGGTCTTTACCGCCCCGTGCCTTGCTGCCGACGACGGCTCCTTCGCCGTCATCGGAGATACGAGGGTAGGCAGGACGGACGCTCCGTACACTGCTTTTATCAGACAGGTGGAAAAGGATGGTCTACAGACGGTCGTCCACGTGGGAGACGCCATTGACTCGCCCGGAACTGAGGACCAGTGGACAAAGTTTTTGAACATCACGGGAACGAAGATCACGCTCTACATAGCCCCTGGAAATCACGACGTCAATAGCAGACGTTCCCTGGCAACCTACACAAAGATTCTTGGCAAAGAGCCCTACTACTCTGTTTCCCGCGATGACACGCTCATTATTTTTCTCAATTCGGAACTGCCCGGACAGGAAGCGAAGATCACAGCGCAGCAGCTTAACTGGCTGGAGAAGGAACTCGCCAGGAACTTCAAATACAAATTCGTCTTTCTGCACAGGCCCGTTTTCCCATCGCCCGTCGGTACGGGTTATGGGCTAGACCGGTATCCGCCGGATAGAAACAGGCTCCATCAACTATTCGTGAAAGATGGCGTAGCCCTCGCGATGGCGGGCCATGAGCACCTGTACCACCGGTCTGAGAAGGATGGCACCGTTTACGTGATCACGGGTGGTGGCGGCGCTCCGCTCCATACCTTCACCGAAGAGTCCGGCGGCTTCCTGCATTATATTGTTGCAAAAAAGACAAATGAAGGTTATTTTTTTAGGGTCGTCGATTTCAAGGGAAACACACGAGACGAGTTCTCTGTGAAAAAATGAGGTGATGAATGGGAAGTGTTGTCAAGTGGCGCAAAAAAAAGATGAGAAAGCATAAGTACAGGAAGTTAAGAAAAAGAACCAGGCACCAGAGGAGGAAGTAACGAACGCATAGCTTTCATATTGACGTCGTCCATGTTGCCCATCTTGGGGGTTTCCATCACGCCCCCCAGATGGGCAAACTTTTGTTCGTTCAGTAGATACCGGAACGCGGCTAGACCAATCTTTCCTTGTCCGATGTGCCAGTGCCTGTCCACATTGCTTCCAAGCGGTGTCTTTGAATCGTTGAGGTGAAAAAAGCCCAATGCCTCCGGCCCCAGGTGGTCCCTCGCCTCCCTGAGGATGCGCTTCCACACCAGCTTGGATCTCACGTTATAACCCGCCTCGAAAATATGCGCCGTGTCCAGGCAGAGCGATACCCGGCTTTTGTCGGCGATCCCGTAGTAGATCTCTCCAAGCTCCGCTATGCTCGTCCCAAGAGAATCGCCCTGCCCTGCGGCATTCTCCAGCATGACCGAGATGCCGAACGCGCCGAGCAGTCTGTCGACGGCCTGCGCGACGTTCGCCATGCCCCGCTTCCGTTCTTTTCGCGAGCCGCAGTGCATAATGAGTCTATCGACGCCGAGTTGCGTGCACAACGCGGCCTCGTGGAAAATTGCCTTCAGATGGCGCGGGTCCTCGTCAATTTTGGCCAGGTTCGGCAGGTAGGAAAGATGGGCAACGACCGGAATATCTTGAAAGAGGCGTAAAAAACTCTCTCGATCCTCGTCAGACAGGATTTTTTCAGCCCACGAGCGTGGGTTCTTCACAAAGATCTGGACTACCTCGCAGCCCAAGCGGGTTGCTTCACGGTGCGTCCACGCAAAGCCCTTTGAGATGGGCAGATGAAACCCGATTTTCACACATTATAGTACAAGGACCTGTTACAAGTTGCAAGTTACAGGCGCAGACGTCGCCTGTAACAGTCTTTGCTCGTAACCTGTAACAGTTCTTGTTCCTAACCTGTAACCTGTAACCTGTAACCTGGAACGTTTTTTGCAGCTCATTGCAAAAAACAACATTCAATGCGAGAATAGACACTATGAAAAAAGAGATAGTAGGGATAGTCGTCGGTGGCGGTCCGGCCCCCGGTATCAATAGTGTCATCAGCGCCGCAACGATAGAGGCGATCAACGAAGGGAAGCAGGTGGTCGGCATAGTCGGCGGCTTTAACTGCCTGTTCGATGGAAAGGAGAATTCCATCATTCCACTTACGATCGACGATGTATCAAGGGTCCACCTGAGAGGCGGCTCGATACTGGGAACGTCCCGAGGCACGCCTGGCAACGCAAAGCAGAAATTCAAGGTACTCATGTCAATGCTTAAACAGGCAAGGGTCAAATACCTGATCTCCATTGGCGGAGAGGGCAGCCTTTTTGTGGCCCATTGGATCGAAAAGGAAGCCCGCGGCAGCGTCAGCGTGGTCCACGTGCCCAAGACCATCGACAATGATGTGCCCATGCCGGGAGGGCTTGCTACGTTCGGATACCAGACAGCGCGCCACATAGGCGTTCAGATCGTCGAGAACCTGATGGAAGATGCGCGGACAATGCGTAGATGGTATTTTGTCACGACCATGGGCCGGAATGCCGGCCATCTCGCCCTCGGTATGGGAGTGGCATCAGGGGCGACGGTGACGCTCATCCCTGAGGAGTTCGAAGAAAAGGTGACGCTTGCCAAGGTTGCGGACGCGCTGGCAGGGTCAATCATAAAGAGACTGGCCATGGGCCGCGATCACGGGGTGGCAATCCTCGCGGAGGGCATCGCAGACAAGTTGGATCCCGAAGATCTCGCTTCAGAGCAAGTGGAGAAAGACTCAATGGGAAGAGTCAGGCTTTCCGATATCCCATTGGGCAGACTTCTGCGGGGTCTCGTGAGAAAGACCCTCGAAAAACTCGGCATCAACGCCATCATTGTTGACAAGAACATCGGCTACGAGATGCGCGCCGCGGACCCGATACCCTACGACGTGGAATACACCAGAAACCTGGGATACGGCGCCGTGCGCTTCCTCCTCAGAGGCGGTACAGGTTCCATGATCGTGGTCTATGAGGGAAACATAAAGCCGATCCCCTTCGTCGAGATGCTTGAGTTCAGCGACGGGAGCATCAAGGTCAGAAAGGTCGATCTCAATTCAGAAGCCTACGAGGTGGCCAGAAAGTATATGATCAGGCTTGAGCGTACTGACTTCCAAGCACCCCAGCTCGATCAGGTAGCCGGGGTGACCAATCTTAAACCTGAAGAATTTCGAAAGAGGTTCGGTTACCTTGTCGACAGAGCCACTGTCTCCTATCCCCTTCCATTCTAAGAAGGGGGTCACGGGTCATGGGTCTTTACAGGATGCTCCGCTATCAAGGGGCACGATGACCCAATACTCAGAATTAAGCTAGGGATCCAGATCGAGATGGTCCAAATTAGAACCTGATCGGTTAGTTTAGTTGGTCCTTCTGGTTATTTCTTTGGTGTCTCCGGTTTATTTGCTGCAGCCAAACCTTGACCCCTGCCCCTTGACCCGTGACCCTATTGTACGACGAAGCGCGGCCCCTCGATGGCTATGTTTTGAAAGCGGTTTCGGTGGTGCAGAAAATGGATACCATCCAGATCTATGTAATCAAACGCAGCGCTTCCTAAGGCACAATAGATGCCCGCGGAGAGCCCTACCATGGTCTCGGTCATGCACCCGATCATCAGCTTAAGCCCATGTTCTTTCGCTACACGCAGTATCTTCAGAGACTCTCCAATGCCGCTCTTGGCGATCTTGACATTGATACCGTGACATGCCCCTGCTTCAACCGCTCGCTCCGCATCCAAAGGGCTTTCAACGCTTTCATCGAGGATAATGGGGAGGAGGGCAGCCTCTGTGATCGTCCGAAGCCCGGCGAGATCGCGCCTCGGCAGCGGCTGTTCAAAAAGCTCCACGGGATATTGCCTCTTACGGACGCAGTCCATCAAACGAAAAAAGGAGGTAACGCTAAATCCCTGATTGCCGTCAAGTCTGAGCTGAAAAGAATGCCGCGACTTCCCGATGAGACCGCATACCAGGGAAAGGAAGCGCTTATCCTCTTCGAGATTCCCGCTCACCTTTGCTTTATACACCCTGAAACCTTTCCGGGCTGCATAGTTGATCCACGCTGCGAGTGATGTTTCATCAGGTACGAACGGTATGGTTATATCCGTCTCCAGCTCGCGCGATCGGCCTCCGAAAAAGGCGTGCTCTGTTCTTCCCCCGCTTTTCAGAAAAGCCCGAAAAAGGGCAATCTCAAGCCCTGAGATCGTCATGCGCGCAATGGGAAAGCACTCCCGAAAGCGCCTCACCTGCTCCTCATACGCATCAACAGGCATACTGACCAGGTCAGCTCGTACCTGTTGCAGCACGTGCTTTATGACCGGGACCGTTTCATGCTTGCGGGAAAAACTGGTCGGAATCTCACCAATCCCTACGCTCCCGTCGTCCAGCGTCACGGAAACAAGGATGTTCCGCAGAAATGCTTTTCTTCCTAGAGCCGTGGCAAACAAGGTCTTGAGCGGCCGTACAATCTGCTGAAAGTGAATAGATGTTATCTTCGCCATGCTCCACTGTTCACTATTCACAGTTTATCGTTTGTCGTTTACGGCTCACGGCTGACCGTCCGCCGGTCACCTGTCACTGAGCGCCGGCTGTTGCTCGCCCGTTACCCGGCATTCGTCGTCTGGCCCTTGACACTCGGCACTCGCAATTGGTGTCTGTTCACTCTTCGCTGCCGGCTGACCATTGCCGGCTGCTCTCCTTATCGGTATGAAGAGCAACTTTACGCGATGCGGATCCACGGCGAACAGGCCGGAGAGCAGCTCAAAACCGTAGCCTTCCGGGGCCCTCTTCAACTCAAAGAGAAAGGCAAGTCGTCTTTTCCAGCTCTCACCTTTTTCTTCCTTCGTGTAAAAACCATACAGGTAGTTGGAGGTGCGCATCGACCCTTCCCTTCTGTATTCGTACAAGGTGATGAGGGGCTTAACGATGCGATCAAATTTCTCGTTCCGGAAGGGCAAGAGGGACGGAAAGAAAAAGGCCGCCCTCTCCTTGCTGTCGCGATACTCGAAGAGAGGCCAGAAGCTGGCAAACTTCCCTCTGTCGTCATCATTGTATCTCCCGAGGTAAATGAGGAGACGCTTATCCACGTAGCGCTGATCTTTGACGTACCACTCTGAGTCCCTGTATATGGGCCAAAGGTAGGTGTACGTGTTATCCTTGCCTCTCGATTTGTGTGTGTACGGAGGCCAGATACCAAACGCGTTTTCCTCCTCACTTTTGGTGTAAAAGTAGAAGGGCCACGGGGCGTCCAGCGATTCTCTCTCGGGCGACTTGTAGTAACTGAAAAACGGGAAGAGAACGCTCTTTTGCACGGTCGTCCGGGACGTTGTACGCATATAGAAAGGAATGGCCCAGAAAATCTTCTTGGGATCTCCGAGGTCGGCGTCTCTTTCGCCCCAATAAAAGATTGGCCACAAAGCAAAACTTGACTTCTTTTCTTCCCCCCGATTCCTGTATCCATAGAAGGGCCAGAACTTGAAGCCCTGTTCGGTCCCTTTGCTAACCGAGAAGAACGGCCAGAGAAGATTGGTCCGCGTGGCCCCCTCGCTCTTCACGTAGCTGTAAAGGGGCCAAAGAAAGAATCCCATTTCATCTTTTCCAAATCGATTGTAAAGCTGGCCATAGAAGGGAAAAAAGCCACCGTAACTCTTCTCTTTGGATTTGCCCCAAAAAAGGAGCAGGATCGAGGTATCTTTCTCCCCGTTGAACGTGTGATGCGTATAGAAGGGGATGAACTGCGACTTGTTCTCTGTACCGCCTCCGAGCGGCCACAGCAAGCTGTAAGTGCCACCTTCTGCGGAGTCGCGCGAGAACAAGGGTCTGACCGTCAGCCGATCATTCTCGTCTTCCTTCTCATACGAAACCAGCGGGCCAAGATAGTTCTTCTCGCGTCCCAGCTCCCACGAGAGGGGCCAGACCGCCCAGAGGTGATGAGGGAAAAGGAGTAGAAGCAAAAAACCGCATAAGCCGATAGCCAGGGTAAGTGTGCAGGGGTTACCCTTGACCCTTGACCCTTGACCCTTGACCCAATCTTTGTCACTCCTCTGCATCAGAAAAGAATGCCGAAGATCGTCCCCAGGACAGTGATGGGAACCTGTTCCTGTACCGAGTCTGCAGCCCTCTGAACTTTCTTCATCGTCTTTTCGGCCTCTGTGGCCAGTGTATCATCTTTCATGAGTTTGCCAAGGGTACCCTGGCCTTTATTCATGCTCTCCGTCATTTCTTTGATACTTTTCATGGTCGCCTCGGCGTCCGTATACAGCGTCTCATCCTTGACCAGCTTCCCTAACGTTCCCTTGCCCTGCTCAATCTCCGCCGAGATCGTCTTCAGGGATGCGACCGTGTCACGCGCATCGTTGTAAAGCGTCTCATCCTTTACGAGCAATCCAAGGCTCCCTTTCCCTTCCTCCACACCCCGCACGATCGAGTTGATCCCCGTGAAGGCCGCATCAGCCTTGTCTGCCAGAGGCCCAAACTTATCGCTCGCCTGGGCAACGTTACTGACGATGCGCGTTACATTGGTCTTGTTCTGGGTAACCATCTCCTTGAACTCACCGCTCACAACCTTGATGTTCTGCAGGCTCTCCTTGAGGTTCGACTTCTCCTGGTCACCTATCATGCCCTTAAACTGGCCCATGACGTCACTAAAGTTCTCCGCGGCGGATTGAACGTTTCTGAACATCTGATCGTAATCGGCAACAGCCACGACATTCGTTATTTCGTCTCCCGGTTTGAGAAAGGTCTTGGCCTGGCCGGGCACGATGGCCAAATACTTGTCGCCGAGAATGCCGAAAGATCTGATCACCAGTTTGCTATCCGTGGGGATCTTCACGTTGTCCTTTATGAGCAGGCTCGCCTTAGCCCTGTATTCGTCAAGAGAGAGCTTGTGCACGGCTCCGATCTCGACCCCGGCCAACTCCACAGGGGACTTGATATCGAGACCGGCGACGTCAGGCAGATGGACAACTACCTCGTAACCGCTCCTGGTGAGCGTGCCATACTTTCCAACGCGGAACGACATATAAAAGAGGACCACAATCGCCATAAGCACGAGAACGCCCACCTTAAATTCAGAACTCATAGCTCACCTCCTGCAAAGCCAGGTATTTTGGTCGCCTTCAAGAATTCCTTGACCGCCTCCTGGCCGTTTCTCTTTATCTCGTATGGTGATCCCGCAGCGACAATCTTGCCGTTGTTAAGCATGGCCACCGTGTCGGCTATCCTGAACATGCCCGCTATATCATGACTGATAACCACGTACGTCTTCTGGAAACGTGTCTGCGTTTCCTTGATAAGGTCTTCGATGGTAAGCGAAATGACCGGGTCCAGCGCTGAGGTCGGCTCATCAAAGAGAACAATGTCGGGGTCGAGAGCCAGGGCCCGCGCAAGGCCTACCCGCTTCTTCATCCCTCCCGAAAGCTCGGAAGGCAATTTCTCCGTGAATGCAAGAAGACCAACCGCTTTCAGTTTTTCTTCAACGGTTCTCTTTATCTCCTTTTGTTGAAGCCTGGTGTGTTCTCGCAGCGGAAACGCCACATTCTCAAACACGTTCATGGAATCGAAAAGGGCCGCTTCCTGGAAGAGCATGCCAAACTTCATGCGCACCTGGTTGAGTTCCCGCTCGTTCAATTTCGTGATCTCTGTCCCGTCAATCCATATCTCTCCGCTATCAGGCTTGAGAAGCCCGATCAGGTGCTTCATCAAGACGCTCTTACCTCCGCCGCTCTTGCCGATGATGACGGTGATCTTGCCCCGCTTCACGTCCAGATTGATTCCATCCAGCACCTTCTGGCCGTTGAAGCTTTTGTATAGATCGACAATCCTGATCGTGGTATCGTCCATGTCAGAACAAGAGGGACGTAAGTAGATAATCAGAGATCAATATCGTAACGCTCGAGACAACAACAGCCTCGGTCGTCGCTTTACCAACGCCCTCTGCCCCTCCTTTCGTGTAAAAACCCTTATAGCAAGAAATCAGGCCCAGGATAACCCCGAAAACTGCCGCCTTCGCAAGGCCGTTGTAAATATCGTCAAGATCGACGTATCTCACCATCTTATTGACGAAGATGCCTTCGTTAATGCCCAGGAGCTTGACTCCAACGAAATAGCCGCCGATGATACCGACAAAATCAGCAATGATAGTCAGTATCGGCACCATGAAGAGTGATGCCAGCACCCTCGGCACAATGAGATACTTCACGGGGCTCAAGGCCATGACGGTCAGGGCATCGATCTGCTCCGTTACGCGCATGCTCCCTAGCTCAGCGGCCATGGCTGACCCTGCCCGCCCTGTCACCATAAGCGCCGTCAGGACCGGCCCCAGTTCACGCGTCACGCTCAACGCAACGGTGACGCCGACCAGCCCCTCCGAACTGAATCTCCTGAACCCGTAGTATGTCTGCAACGCAAGCACCATGCCGGTGAAACCGCCCGTAATGATCACGATGCCAAGCGATTTCACGCCGATGAATTCCATCTGCTTGAACAGATTGTTGAATTTGAAGGGTCCGCGAAAGGTCCAGTATGCCACTTCCATCAACATGAAGAAGACCCTGCCGAACTCTGACGCGGCGTAGGTGACAGGCTTAAACAGCGGTTTCACAAACCCTTCAAACATAGGTCCTCGCCATTCTCCGGGATATGGCGCACAGGATCTCATAGGGTATGGTCCCGGCGTGTCCGGCTATCTCATCTGCGGTAATAACGTCATCGCCCGCAACACCCATCAAAACAGCCTCCTCCCCCGGCGCGACGTCGGGCAGATCCGTGACATCCGCCAGAAGCCAGTCCATACAGACGCGGCCTATGATCGGACACCGCTGTCCGCGAAGCAGGACGGTGCCCTTGTTTGAGAGTGCGCGAGGAATGCCATCCGCATACCCGGCAGCAATGTACGCGACCTTCGTCTTTCGCCGGGTAATAAACGTTCTGCCATAGCTGAGCGCTGACTGCGGCGGAAAGACCTTCAGGTATGCCACTCTGGATGCCAGCTTCATGACCGGCCTTACCTGTATTTTGTCGGCCAGCCTGGCGTCCGAGTAGGAACCGTAGAGCATGATCCCCAGCCGGACCATGTTGAAGTAAGCTTCCGGATACTGGCAGACCGCCCCGCTATTTGCCATGTGCAGGAGTGGCGGCAGGATGGCATGGCTTTTCAGAAAACCGACTGCCTCGTTAAACCGGTTTATCTGTGACATGCCGTATTCATCTCGCTGTTCAGAACCCGCAAAGTGGCTCATGAGGCCTTCGACGCGGACGTATTCCGCGCCTTTCAACGCCTTAGCAAGCGTGTCGAGCTGGTCGAGAGAGAAGCCGAGCCTTCCCATGCCGGTGTCTACTTTAACATGCGCGTTGATCGGAAGTTCCCGTTGTTTCGCATGCCCGGCCAGCCGCTCTAAGCTTTCGAAATCAGCAAGCACCGGAGTAAGCCGATGCTCCCAAAGGGCTTCCGTCTCATCCCACGGCATCAAGCCACCCATGATCAGGATCGGCAGAGAGATCCTGTTGTTCCGCAGCTCGATCCCCTCTTCGAGTGTTGCCACACCGAAATAATTCGTCCCGGCAGACTCCAACGTACGGGCCACGGGAACGGCGCCATGGCCGTAACCATCGGCTTTCACGACACAGAGCATCCGCACATCAGGCGGCACCTTGCGCCTGATGGCTCCGTAGTTCTCCTCAAGCACTTTCAGATCAATCTCAACTCTGGCGCGACTCATCTCTCATCCCGGGCTCCGAAACGCCTGAAGACGCGCTCAAAGGCACTGATCGTCTTGCCGATCTCCAGCTCTGTGTGATCCAGCGTCAGGAAAGCAGCCTCGAAAGGGCTGGGCGCAAAGAAGATGCCTTCCTCGAGCATCATTCGGAAAAATCGCGCGTAAGGCTCCCTGCCGGCCTGTGATGCGCTTTCGTAGTCCGTAACGTCTTTGTCGATGAAAAAACCGGTAAACATTCCGGTAGCACCATTGACACGATACGCCACATTATGTCTGGCCGCAATCTCCAGGACCTCACGGCCCAGATACTCGACCTTCTCTTTCATGGCACGGTAAGGATTCTCCGCTTTCAGCTGACCCAGGGCGTAGAGCCCTGCCCTCACCGCAACCGGGTTGCCGGAGAGCGTGCCCGCCTGGTATACTGCGCCGAGCGGTGCTACATGGTCCATGATTACGGCCTTTCCACCAAAGGCTCCTATGGGGAAGCCTCCGCCGATGATCTTCCCGAGGCATGTCAGATCGGGGTCGACGCCATAAAGGTGCTGAGCGCCACCGTAGGTCACCCTGAAGCCTGTGATCACCTCATCAAAAATGAGCAGGATGCCTGCGGTCTTGCACAGTTCTTCGAGGCTTTTCAGAAAGCCCTCCCGGGGCAGTATGACACCCATGTTGCCCATGATGGGCTCGACAATGACACACGCTATGTCCTTGTTCCTGTCGATGATGCTCCGCACGCTGTCGAGATGATTGAACTCCGCAACAAAGGTGTGGCGCGCAAGGTCGGCCGGAACACCTGCGCTGTCGGGGATGCCGTACGTTTCAAGGCCTGACCCCGCTTTGACGAGGAGGCTGTCGGCGTGCCCGTGATAACAGCCCCTGAATTTGATGATGCCGTCTTTCCCTGTTGCGCCGCGCGCGAGCCTGATGGCGCTCATCGTGGCTTCGGTGCCTGAACTGGTGAGTCTTACCTTTTCCATGGAAGGGAAAGCGTCGATCAGTAATTGCGCCAGTTTCACTTCATAAGGGTGGCATGCGCCGTAGCTCGTGCCGTCGGCGACGGCTGCCTGCGCCTCCCGCACCAGTCCGTCGTGGGCGTGACCGAGGATGATGGCGCCCCATGAGGCCACGTAGTCGAGATACGTATTACCATCAACATCAAAAAGGTAAGCGCCTTTTGCTCGCTGCACGAAAAAAGGTATGTCATTCACGGCCCGGAAGGCCCTTACCGGGCTATTCACGCCAGCGGGCATGAGCTTTAAAGCCTCTTCATAAAGATGTGCCGATTTTTCGCGTGTCATATTCTCCCCTCTCCGAGGCTTCCTGCAAGCCTGGAATCGTACTATTCTACCTGCCGAAGCCTGTCATTTCAAACAAATTCGCGATGCTTCTTCAGGCGGGAGGAAAAATTACTTTACTTTGTTCAAAAAAATGTTTAGATGATACTAAAAAAGCAGGGGTGTAATCATGGTTATGGCAGCATCGCGCATCGAGAAAATTCCTCCGTATATTTTCGCCCGCATCGACAAGAAGAAGCAGGAGGCGCGGAAAAAGGGTGTCGATCTTGTTGATCTGACTACCGGCGACCCTGATCTGCCGACGCCCGAGCATATCGTCAGAAAAATGCAGGAGGCCACTGCAGATCCCAGGAACCATCGCTACCCCAGCTATGAAGGCATGCTTGAGTTCCGGAAGGCGGTTGCAGACTGGTACATGAAACGGTTCGGGGTCGAGCTCAACCCGGAGACCGAGGTTGTGGCGCTCATCGGCTCCAAAGAAGGCATAGCGCATATCCCCTGGGTTTATCTCAACGAAGGGGACGTAGCACTGATACCCTCGCCTGGATATCCCGTCTACAAAATATCGACGCTTCTTGCTGGTGGAATTCCTTACATAATGCCCCTGAGGGAAGAGCATGATTTTTTGCCCATACGAGAGCACATACCGGAAGATGTACGGAGGAAGGCAAAGATCGCGTTCCTCAATTATCCGAATAACCCGACGGGAGCACACGCCGACGATGAGTTCTACGAGAGGGCAGTCTACGAAGCGCGAAAGAGCGACATCCTGCTCTGTCATGACGCTGCTTACAGCGAGGTTACTTTTGACGGGCACCAGGGAAAAAGCATCCTTCAGTTCGACCACAATAAGAGATTTTCGATCGAGTTTCATTCCCTATCAAAAACATACTGCATGACGGGCTGGAGAATAGGGTTTGCCGTGGGCAACTCTGACGCCATTCAGAACCTGGGCAAACTGAAGACCAACATAGATTCGGGTGTCTTCCAGGCTATACAGTATGCCGCCATCGAAGCCCTGACAGGCAGCCAGGAATCGGTCGAGGCCATGAGAACCGTCTATGCCCGGAGAAGAGACATCGTTTTTGACGGTCTGACGGCGATGGGGATCAAGGTGCGCAAGCCGCTTGGCACGTTTTATATCTGGGCCCGGGTACCGACCGGCTTCTCCTCTGCCCAGTTCGCGGAGAAGCTGATCGAAGAAAAGGGGGTCGTGCTTACACCCGGGAGCGGATTCGGTGAGGAAGGGGAAGGTTATTTCAGGATCTCTACTACCACGAGCGAAGAGCGTATCAGAGAGGGGATAACGCGGCTGAAGTCAATGAAGCTGTAAGCCGGTTTGGATTTAATCGTATAGCTTCGTTGCCTTCGCCATGTCTCACTCCGACGTACTTATAGTACGCCTCCGTTCGCCATGGCTTGAGCGCCTTGCTCTCCGATTAAATCCAAACCGGCTTGACTAATGTCACACGAAATTAATCTGTCTGTAGCCCCTACTTGCCTGTGCCTTGCAACGTTTTATTCCACGTGTCGAGCTGGTCCTTGTATTGTTCCGCTAACTTTGAATAATCCCCATCTATCGTGATGGAGTTAATCTTATCCCCTGCGGCAATGCTATTCACTACTTTCTGATCCTGGGCATCCACGACTTCTCCGAAGATTGTATGTTTGCCATCCAGCCACGGAGTGGGAACATGGGTGATAAAGAATTGGCTGCCGTTTGTGCCGGGACCTGCATTCGCCATGGAGAGGATACCCGGTTTGCTATGTTTCAAATCGGGAGAGAATTCGTCTTTGAATTTATAACCCGGACCTCCTGTGCCGTTACCCGCGGGGTCCCCTCCCTGGATCATGAAATTCGGGATCACCCTGTGGAAAGTGAGACCATTATAAAAGCCCCGTTTTGTCAGGTTGACGAAGTTGAGAACTGTCAGCGGGGCCTTATCCGGAAAAAGTTTCAACCTGATATCACCTTTTGTCGTGTGAAACGTTACGGTCAGCTGGGTATTCGTCATTTTCTTTTCACCTTTCTCAATAGTTTTTTCAGCAGCAAACACTCCCATCGAAAAACCAAGAGCCACGAGTGAGAGCACCAAACCCATAATGAATATTCTCCTTGCCAAAATATATACCTCCTTACAGTGGGTGTCTCTGCCGCACGCAGAAACGGCGGCGCGCTATATTACCGTCTGACAGCATAATTTCTTTTGCACGCTTATGTCAAATCGCACCCCGCATAATGGAGAAAATGACCCATTCCCCTGTTTTTATTGTTGCAATCACAGCCTTCTTGTGAGAAAAGTTACCAACGTCCGCATGAATAAGAGAATCGGGTACATCCTTCTGCTGCTCGTGTGTGCATGTGCAATGATTTCGTGTGACTCCGCCGTTGAGACCAAGTCTGAGCCGGATGTTGTCTTTGTCACGACACCCCACAAAATAGTCAGAGAGATGCTGAAGCTTGCCGGAGTCGTCAAGGATGACGTGGTCTATGACCTCGGCTCCGGTGACGGTCGTATCGTGATAGCCGCGGCGAGGGACTTTGGCGCCAGAGGGGTGGGCATTGATATAGATCCGAAACTGGTTGCCGAGAGCAAGGAAAATGCGAGAAAGGCCATGGTTTCCGAAAGGGTCACCTTCATCGAGCAGGATGTCTCTAAGGCCGATATCAGACAGGCCACGGTCGTTGCCCTTTACATGCTGCCCGCGGTGAACAAGCAGCTCCTCCCTAAATTTTTCGGCGAGCTGCAGCCGGGCACCCGCGTGGTCTCCCACCGGTTCGAGATAGGTGACTGGAAACCGGATATGACTTTGAAGGCATACGACACGACCGTCTATCTGTCGATCATCCCCGCGGATGTGCATGGAGACTGGCGTCTCGCCGTGTCGAACGACAAAGAGACGCGACACTATGGACTCACGCTCCGGCAGAAGTATCAAGAGCTTGAAGGCGCTCTGAAGGATGACAACAGGAGCTTCAGTGTTGCAGCGACAAGACTCCAGGGAAGGGAAATAACCATTTCCATCGTCGATACGATCGGCGGACAGAGATTTCTGATGGAACTGGAAGGACTTGTCAACGGAGACACGCTTGAGGGAACAGCACTCGTCACCGATGCTCGCCATCCCCTGCCGGCGAGCTATACATGGAATGGAGTCAGAACGGCAAAATAAGCAGCCGTCAACGGATGGTGCTGCGCCGGATCGGAGGGTATCGGGGAGACCGAAAGGGGCTACCATGGACATCAAAATAATGAGAACCGGGACCCAACACCTGCATGGAGATCCGGATACGTCCGACGTCACAAACACGTACCTCGTCATAGACAATGGCAGGGAGTTCAGGATTACGTGCAGGACTCACACCCACGGCGGCAATCTCGGCATTGCGGGACAGGAAGGCATTCTTTATACGGACGAGGACGATAACACCGTGCGCAGGCAAGTGATCGCTGTTGGTAGGACCTGCGGTATAAGCATTGAAAACGATGAGGTGGTTGAGGGATTATCTCCCCGGGCACTTCGAGGGGTCGTCATTGCGGACCGGAGCAAAGAAACAAAGGAAATCAGGTTAATCACCGAAGGAGCGGAAGAGAGTTGCGGCCAGCCGGTGTTACTCATAGACCGCAGCGTTAGAGACCTGGGTACATCCCGGTGATTATAAATAGCCGGAACTCACGTGCTGATTATTTAGATGGAGCCTGCGCGGCCTTGCTCACACGAGTGGCTCTCCATTCGGCGGTCCTCTCGCCCGATTTGACGGTCCCTTCCATGGCGTTGCCGCTTACACGGCCGGTGTATTGCGCGCCGCCTGCACTGAACTTGATCTCATCGCCACTCAGCCGCCCGTCTTTAATGAGCATCATCTCAGGGCCGGAGCTGAGCTTGCCTGAAATCACCTGAAACATCTGCTCGAGTATGAGCTCCCCTTGCGGAAGCTTCCATGCGCCTTCCACCTTTGCCGGCACGATCCAGAGCAAGACAGTGCAATACTCGGGGCACTTCGCTTTGTCTTCCACGGTATCGGTCTGGTCGGCTATCCAGTCGCTCATGTCAAAGCTGTTCGATACGATACGGGTACCGGGCTTCATATCGAGGATCTTCGGGCGAAGCTGATAATTGATCTCGGGTAGCAGAAACAGTGTAAGGACGGTAGCTTTAGAAAAATCAGTCTTAAACAGGTCTCCCTGGATAAACTGGGCTTTGTCGCTCACGCCCTCCCTTGCGGCGTTGCGCTTCGACAGCTCAACCATGTCGGGATTAAATTCGACGCCGAGAGCACGGGCGCCGCGCTTCGCGGCAGTGATCACGGTGCGCCCATCACCGGATCCAAGGTCAATCACGTAATCTTTCGGCGTGACTTTCGCCATATCAAGCATCTTGTCCACCAGTGCCTGCGCGGTAGGCAGCCAGACGACGTCCTTACCATCCTGCCTTTCCACGGGCTGGTACTCTCCTTGCCGTGGCTGCGCCTGTGCCAGTGCAACCGTGGCGATCATAGAAAGACATACCGTCAACATCAGCCAACGAGCGAACCGCGGTGCCATCATGCTGTTTCTCCTGTCATTGAATTAGAGTTTATGGGGACCAAGCGCCGTATTATACCACATCGTGAGTTGCATCTTGCTCCGCATCTACTTCCGGAGCTGGCGGTTACCATACAAGTATGCGCAATTAAAGGGTAATGTACCGCGGGTGGAGCACTCTGATGTCAGCCTTATGCCTGCGGCGCACATGATTTTGATGCCGTCATCGGGACGCGGAAGGGGAACGCCTCGTTATTGCATCAATCAGAGACATCACGGAACGCAAGCGTGCAGAAGCGCAGATTGAGCGGAATTACCGGATCCAGACGGCCATAAGCTCTATACTGAAAGTCTCACTGGAGCCGATATCCCTGGACGAGCAGCTGAACAAAGTGCTGGATCTGATCCTCACCATCCCTGGGATCTTCCCTCATGCAACGGGTTACATCTACCTTGTTGAGAACGAACCTGATGTGCTTGTTCTGAAGGCACCGCGCACACCTGGCGATTCTCAGCCTCCCCTGTGTGACCCACACGGCCGCTTTTGCGTGCCCGTTGTCTCCTCCGGACAGACGCTGGGATTGATCAACATCATCACCGGAGAGGAAGGCGAGAGAATCCCGGAGGCGGAGACATTTCTCGTTGCGGTGGCAAATACGCTTGCAGCCGTCATCATGCGTCATCAAGCCGAAACGGAGAGGAACAAGTTCAGGGAACAACTATCCGAGAATGAAAAGCTCACGGCACTGGGTAGAATATCTGCCAATGTCGCCGACGAAATAAGGAACCCTCTGACCGCAATCGGCGGGTTTGCCAGAAGGCTCGAAAAAAAACTCCCGGAAGGTTCCAAAGAAAAGGAGTACGTGGCTTTCATCGTGGCGGAGGTCGCCAGGCTGGAAACTATTGTCCGCAGTGTGCTCTCTTTATCGCGGGGCGCGGGTCCGCGCCTGGAGCAGTGCAACCTCCGTCAGATTGCTGAAGAAGCTA
>JADGQN010000051.1 GCA_017881765.1 Syntrophobacterales bacterium
TCCACGGTGCCGTCCGGGTCCATTTTGATAACGGCGGACATGGGCCCGAAGATCGATCCGTGCCTGCATGACTGGAAGGCAACTCCAACCCCCTTCCTTACGGGGCCAGTGCTTGACCCTGGTTTATTCCACTTGTCCGCCCAGCCGAACTGCTCGGACGCCAGTTTCACGCACTCTTCCATGCCGCAGCTAGTGAACGGGATCCGCCTGTCCTGATCGCCATCTTCCTTCCGCGCGTAGTTTTTAAGGCGAAACGCCAGCGGGTCCATGCCCAGTTTCTCTGCCAGACGGTCCATAAGAACTTCCTGCGGAAACATACCGGCCGGATGGCCGACACAGCGCATCTGACCTGCCTCCGGCTTGTTGGTGAAGACGTTATAGCCCTCCAGCTTCACGTTGGGACACCGGTAGACACCCTTCGGGACCTCCAGGGAGTTATATGCAAAATCCATATGGTAATAGGCACCGATGTCCGCGAAAAGGCGCACCTGGATGGCCGTCAAGGTGCCATCTTTCTTTGCGCCAAATTTCAGATACCAGGTCGTGGGATAGCGGTGGTGTGTGGCAAGGAAGTTCTCCTCCCGCGTAAACTCCAGTTTGACCGGGCGTCCCGTCTTCTTCGCCAGAAGGGCGCAGATGACATGTTGTCTTTCCACCCTGCCCTTGTCACCGAAATCGCCGCCGATAAACGGGGTAAGGACCCTGATCTGGTTGACCTTTATGTTGAGAGCCTGGGCAAGATCGGTGCGAAGCCCGAAGGGTCCTTTGCCGCAATCCCAGATCGTCAGCTTTTTCCCGTTCCATGCGGCCACGGTGACCCGGGGCTCCAGAGTCACATGCTGGATCATGTGTGTCTGATACTTCTCTTCAAGAACAACGTCCGCCTGCTTGAATCCCTCTTCCAGGTTGCCGCGCACCAACGTGTCGATCTTTTCGCGTATTACATTGCCATCAGGATAGATACGCGACGCCCCGGGTTTTGCCGCCTCTTCGGCGTCCAGCACAAAGGGAAGAGTTTCATAGTCGATTTTGATCAGCTCCAGCGCGTCCTCCGCAATCTGCTCGTCCACGGCCGCAACCGCGAGTATCTCGTCGCCTGCGTACCGGGCTGTCCTTGAAAGCACAGGCATTACGACATATGGAGCCGTTTGCCTGGTATGGATAGCGTAATCGGGTACGTCGTCAGAAGTAAGAATGGCCATAACCCCCGGAAGCGCCTTCGCCTTTGTCGTATCGATCTTCAGGACCTTAGCATGGGGATGAGGACTTCGTAAGATTTTTACGTAGAGCATTCCCGGAAGATAAACATCGGAGGCGTATTTCGCCCCGCCCGTCAGCCGCTCGAACGCGTCCACCCGTTCCACCCTCTTGCCGATAACCTTGAACTCTTTTGCCATCACGCCTCTCCTCTGAGCTTGGCAGCTGCGCTCAGGACCGATTCGATGATCTTCGGATAGGCGCCGCAGCGGCAGAGGTTGCCGGCCATCGCCAGACGTACTTCATCAGTGGTAGGTTTCCGGTTCTTATCAAGCAGGGCCTTGGCAGCCATCATTTGGCCGGACGTACAAAAACCGCATTGATACCCGCCGTGCTCGGAGAAAGCCTTCTGAATGGGATGCAGCCTCTCGCCGTTACTCAGTCCCTCGACCGTCTGGATCTTCTTGCCGTCCATGGTGATCGCCAGTAACGAGCAGGCATAGACCGCCTTGCCGTCGACAAGCACGGTGCATGCGCCGCAGTTCCCGTGGTCGCACGCTTTCTTGGTCCCGGTGAGATCGAGTTCCCGCCTCAACACATCAAGCAGAGTCCAGTTGGACTTGACTTTGATGCGGTAGGCTTTATCGTTGATGGTGAGTGTGATGAGGGCTTCCTTCGTTCCGGACGGCACGGCGGCCTCCGCTTCAGGCACTGCGGGGGTCGGGAGCGTGGTCACGGCCGCGGCTACGGCACTCGTTGCCATACCCTTCAGGAAGTCACGACGGGAAACCTTCAGGGGAGCCTTCTTCTCCTTCGGTTCTTCATTCGATGGTTTTTTATCATCCATACTTTGTCTCCTGTCGGATAGTGTGGAGCGTTATGGCAAAGTTTATCTAACTTGACAAAACCGATCAAGAAAAATTTAGCGTGAGGCCTCGGTTTCAGAAGCGTTGGGCAACTCATCCGGAATAGAAACTGACCGGATACTGATTCCCGATGTTCTTATTGACATAATATAGGACATTCAGATAAAATGGACTTAAGGTATTTAACCCCGCGGTATGGGTCGCGCTGGACTAACCGCCGCATCGCAATGTATGATGTATGCGGGACGCGTTTGCTCGGTGGCACAGCCTGTTGTTGGTCGGAACTGCGCGGATTAGGCTGGATATGGTGAGCGTCATAAGTGTGGGGTCCCCTGAGAAAAAAGACGAGAAGAGGAGGTAGCAGATGAAAAGGGCATCGATCTTTGTGGCAATGACGGTGTTTGTTCTGGCTGGCTTCTTTGTGATTTTTTCCAACGCAAACGCAGCGCCGGTGGATATCAAGGTGACCACCATCCAGTTGAAACAGCAGCAGCTGGGTGAAGGCGTTGAGCGGTTTGCAAAGTACGCTCAGGAGGAGTTGAAAGACAAGATCAGGGTGCGCACCTATACCGCGGCGCAGCTCTTCACCGGGCAGGAGGAGACGCAGGCTCTTCAAAAGGGGGAGAGCCAGATAGCCTATGTCATCGGCTCCGCCCTTGACATGATAGAGCCCTCCATGCAGATGCTGACACTCCCCTACCTCTTTCCGAACCAGGATATTACTTACAAGATCATGGACGGGCCGGTCGGCAAGAAGCTTTGGGGCAAGGTCGAGAAGAAAGGGATATCATTTCTGGGCGCGGTCAGCTCGGGAACGAACATTGTCAGCAACAGCAAGCATCCCATAAAGAACGTTGAAGACTTCAAGGGTCTGAAGCTGCGCTCCTACGGTCCAATGGGCGCTTCCTGCCTGAGGGCCCTCGGCGCGATGTCGGTGGTGACCGCATCGGAAGAGACCTATTCAGCTCTCCAGCAGGGCGTTATCGATGGCGCCATCACGCCGGCGACCGTCTTCATCATACGGAAATATTCCGACGTCCAGAAGTACGTCACCAATCCGCATATGCTTAATGCCTCCTTTGGCTTTCTTATCGCGAGTAGTGAATGGTGGAACAAACTCCCGGCCGATATCCGTGCCGGGCTCATGAAGGCAACGGACCGGTTGATGAAGGAACAGCGCAAAGAGATGGCGGAGCAGGACGTGCAGCTCTTACAGCAGATTGTTGCGAAAGGATGCCAGCTCTATACTCAGACGCCGGCTGAGGAAGCTGCGTGGAAAAAGGCTCTGCTGCCCGTGTACAAGGAATTCACGCCGATGATCGGTGCTGATCTTATCAAGGAGACTCAGCAGGAAGCGGAGAGGCTGAGCAAAGAAAAGAAATAGGGGTGTGAGCAGATGGCTGAGATCGAAACGGCCGAACCCAAACCACCCGCCGGACCCGATGCGCGGGGTCCCCTCCAGCGAATAATTGCGGTCTGGGACACCGCTGAAAACTGGATCTCCGGATCCCTCCTCGCCTTCGCCCTTGTCCTCTCCATGTATAGTGTCGTCGCGCGGTACGTCTTCCACTGGCCGCTCGACTGGTCGGATGAGACGGCAGTCTGGGCCATAGTCTGGTGCACGTTCTTCGGCATCAGCGCGCTCATCAAAACGGATGAGCACGTGCGGGTCGATGTTCTCATCACGCGTTTCTCCGAAAAACGACAGAACATCCTCAACTTTTATCACACGATCGTCGGTCTCGCTTTCATCGTGGTGACCATCTGGGGCGGATACACGGCTGTGCAGAAGGCCTACGCCACGG
This sequence comes from Syntrophobacterales bacterium, assembly GCA_017881765.1. GTDB lineage: Bacteria > Desulfobacterota > Syntrophorhabdia > Syntrophorhabdales > WCHB1-27 > JADGQN01. The sequence continues at coordinate 3,869 of JADGQN010000051.1, forward strand.
GAGTTGTCTCGGAAAGCGCCTTACGAATCCCCATGTGGATTCCTTTCCTGATCATGCCCGGAGGCGGCATTCTCATCGGTATCCGTATGATCGAGCGGCTCGCCATGCTCTGGGGCAAATTGAGCGGCGAGAAGGCGTGGAAGGACCCCCTGCTCTACGGCCTCATCATCCTCTCGGTCGTCCTCATGTGGATGTTGACGACCAATATCGACATCACGCTGGCGCTCCTCGTGATGCTGATGGTTACGCTTTTTCTCGGCATGCCGGTCGGATTCGCGATGGGCGTGGCTTCACTCGCCGTGCTCCTCTCCTTTAACATGATGAAATTGAATGCGATCGCCCCGAAGTTATTCTGGGGCATCAATAGATTTACCCTGATCGCGATCCCTTACTTCATCTTCGCCGGCAACCTGATGATGAAGGGAGGCCTCGCGCGGCCACTTTTGGAGCTGGGCTATGCGATGCTGAAGCGGCTGCACGGCGGTCTTGCCATTGCCGTCATGTTTGCCGCCGTCATCTTTTCCGCCATTTCCGGAGTGAGCGCGGCGCTGGCCGCTACACTCGGCCTTATTGCCATTCCCTGGATGATGGAAAAGGGCTATCCGAAAACGTTCTGTATGGGGCTCATCGGGGCGGGGGGAACCCTCGACATTCTCATCCCGCCTTCGACAATCCTGATCATTTACGGGGCGGTCGCCGGTGAGTCTATTTCCGATCTTTATATCGCCGGCTTTTTACCGGGCATTCTCCTCGCGCTCGCCATGTGCGTCCAGGTCTATTACCTGTGCAGGCGCCATGGCTTCGGCGCCCCCGATCCGGCGGACAAGTTCTCCTGGCCGGACGTTGCGGACAAGTTCAAGAAGGCTATCTGGGCGCTGCTTATGCCGCTTCTGATCATGGGCGGTATCTATACCGGTATTTTTACCGTTACGGAGGCAGCGGTCGTGGCCGTTTTCTACGCTGTTTTCGTCTGCTGTACCCTATACCGGAACACGGGCATCAAAGAGTTGACCATGATGCTCAAGGATTCGGTCGTGCTCACCTCCATGATCTACTTCATTATCATGACCGCAACCCTTTTCGGATTTCTGGTGACGGTGGAGCAGCTTTCCAACAGGCTCCTCGAATTCATAATGACGTACAATCTTAAGCCCTGGATGTTTCTCGCCATGATGAACATCGCTATTTTCATCATGGGAAGCTTCCTCGCCCCTGCCACCAAAATCCTGATCGTCGTGCCTATTGTCTACCCGGTGCTGAAACAGCTGGGCATCAGCGGCATCCACTTCGGTATCCTCATGACCATTAATATGGAGCTCGCGTTCCTCATGCCTCCCATCGGCATGCACCTTTTTGTGATGAGTGTTGTCTGTAAAGAGCCGCTGGAACAGGTTATCAAAGGGGTAGTGCCTTTCTTTCTCCTGCTCCTCGTCGGCATGTTCGTGATTACTTACATTCCGTGGATCAGTCTCGTTTTCCTGACTCCACATTGATAGGAGAACGGGTCAAGGGGCAAGGGGCAGGGGTCACGGGAAAGGCGAAGGGAATTGTTACGGGTTACAAGTTACAGGTTACAAGCTCAGGACACTTAACACATGACACATAACACTACTTTGGAGAGGTGATAAGCTTATGGAATTCACAGCTGTTGAAAAGATTTTGATGAAGCACGCAGTTGATCGCGTGGATAAGGTTTCGCCGGGAGATTTTCTAACATGTAACGTCGACTACGTGGGCTTTCATGAAGGTAACGATGCGCTTATCTTCAAAATTTTCGAGGAGGCAGGAGAGCTGGCCGGGGTATGGGATCCCGCCAGAGTCGGGATGTTCCTGAGCCATCATTTCTGCACGGCGGTCAGCGACCATTTTGCGGAGAACCAGAAGATCTCCAGGGAGTGGGCCAGGAAGATGGGCATCAGGGTCTTTGATTTCGGTACGGGGATCTGCCATATCCTCATCATGGAAGAGGGATATGCGTATCCGGGAGCCCTCTGCCTGTTCGCGGATTCCCACGCAACGGCGTATGGCGCGGTCGGAGCCATCTCTACGCAGGCCGGAAATGAAATGATGGAAGTCCTTCTGAAAGGAACACTCTGGTTCAAAGTCCCGACGACGCACAAATATGTGATCGAGGGAAAGACACAGAAGGGCGTCTATCCGCGGGACGTGATCCAGCACATCGTGAAGCAAGTCGGACTGGATGCGTCAGTCTACAGCTGCATCGAGTGGGACGGCTCTTACATCCACAGTTTGCCTGTGCCCCTGCGGTTCCCCTTTTCTTTGATGTCCGTGGAGCTCGGAGCGAAATGCAGTTTCATCGAGCCCGACCCCATCACCATGGAGTATGAAAAGGGCAGGGTCAAAGTCCCGTTCGAGGCTGTGAAGAGCGACCCCGGAGCGGAATTTGAAAAGATACACAGGTTCGATGTCTCCGACCTGGAGCCGCAGGTCTGTACGCCATCGTCGCCGGAGAATACGAAGCCCTTGTCGGACGTGCTCGGAGTGAAGGTGGACCAGGTATGCATCGGGACCTGCACGGGCGGAAGCATATACGATTTCAGGGAGGCGGCGAAAATCCTCGAGGGCAGACAGGTCAAAGCGCGCACATTGATCATCCCCGGCACCGTCGAAGTCAACAAGCAATGCGCGGCCGAGGGGCTAACCAACATTTTTATCCAGAGCGGGTGCGACCTTTATCCTCCTTTCTGTGGAACCTGTCAGACGCTTTGCATCGGCCACCTGGCCCCCGCGGAAGTGCAGATGCACCCCGGTCCCAGGAACTGGCTCGGCAGGACGGCGGAAGGCTCCTATTCATACCTTGCGTCACCCGCCACCTGCGCCGCCACCGCCATCGAGGGGGAGATCGCTGACCCCAGGAAATACTTGTAGGAGGTAATGGAATGACTGCAAAAACAGCCGAGAAAGGACGCATCGAAGGTAGCGTGTGGAGGGTCGGCAATAACGTCAATACTGAAAGTATCACGCCGAGCAGATGGCTTCACGAAGGTGGAGACATCATATATGAGCATATAGGCGAACTCCTCATTCCCGACTTCCCGAAGAAGGTCCAGAAGAACGACATATGGGTGGGCGGGTCTAATTTAGGCTGCTCCTCATCCAGGAACGCGCCTTCTTTTCTCAAGAAGAAAGGCATAGGCGCCGTCCTCTGCTACAGCGCTTCCAGGATTTTTTACAGAAACGCCATCAACGCCGGACTGCCCATATTTGATATCGGCAATGAAGTAGAGAAGCTGCATATGGGCGACAGGGTCCAGATCGATATCTACACGGGCGAGATCAAGAATTTGACCACGGGCGAAGAAATCAAGGCAAAACCCTATCCTGATTTCATCATGAACATAGTTGATGCGGGTGGCATTGCGGCCTTCATAAAAAGCCGCAAGAGCGAGTACAAGCTGCTGAAATAGGGAGGGAGCGGATGGCTGCGGATAACGTGAAGCTGACGAAGGCTGTTGAACTTCTGAACCAAAAAGGGCTCAACGGATTGGTTGTTTATTCGAATGGGGCCGCAAATATATTACGTCCCAATTATCTCCATTATTTTTCAGGGTGCAAGCCGCTCGGCCCCAGGAATGCTGCCGTGATTTCGAAGTCGGGGGAGATACTGCTGCTCGTGACTCCCGCATCTGACGCGGCGCGTTCCGCTTCGAGGAGTTGGATCAAGGACGTAAGAGGCACCTCGGTCCCGGCGTTCGTGAATGATCTGAAGAAGGCCATCAAGGAACTGAGTATATCCGGATCGATAGGCCTTGCAGGCTCAGGGGAGATGACGACGGAAGTTTACGAAGGCATGAGAAAGGTCGCGAACGTTCTGCCCGCGGATGAGATCATTACGGAGATAGCACGAACGAAGACAGACGCGGAGATTGAGAAGGCCAGGAAGGCCGGCCGTGCCGCGGATGCGGGTTACAGAGCGTTTGTCGCATACGCCCGACCCGGGATAACGGAATACGAGCTCCTGGCGGAAATGGAATTGGCCATGCGCTCTGCCGGTGCTGACGATAACTTCAACCTGTTGAGCTCAGGGAACCATAACCTGGCAATGCATTCCGCCACGGATCGGAGATTGATGGAGGGGGATATTGTTATAGCTGAAATATCGCCTGTTGTGGATGGCCAGGTCTTGCAGATCTGCAGGACGATAGTGTTGGGGAAGGCCAGCCCATTGCTTGTGGAAAAGTATGACATGCTTGTTCATGCCCTGCAGGAGTCGCTGAGAATGATCAGGCCGGGCGTGCCTGCGTCCGCAATGGCCATTGCGATGAATAAGGTTATCGGCGAAGCGGGCTATGCGAAATATTGTGTCCCGCCCTATATGAGGGCGCGGGGGCACGGGATGGGCGTTGGCTCGATTGCGCCCGGGGGCGTTATCGACGACGAGACCGAAGCCAAATTTGAGAAAGGCCAGGTGGTAGTTGTCCATCCGAATCAATACCTGCCCGAGTTAGGATATCTCGCGTGCGGCGAAACGGTCCTGGTCACTGACAAAGGAATAGAGCGTCTCGAGGAGTCTCTGACAAGACTCCATGTGAAAGAGGTGTAGGCATGGATAAGAGCCTGAAGATAAACATGGATACGAGCTTGGAAACGCTTCAGCCTATATTGAAAAGGGGCCGGGACGTCTGGGACCAGATCAACATGCCGAAGCGCGAATTCCTGCAGAGAGTGGCGAAAATAAGAAAGGCGATGGCGAAGGAAGGGATCGACGTCCTGCTCGTCTACGGTTCCGGCGTCAACGACTACGGCAATCAGTGCTATGTGAGTAACTTTGTAACAAAGTTGACGGCAGGCGCCCTTGTCGTCATACCCCGGAAAGGCGATCTTACTTTGTTCTTCGAAGGCAGCTCACGGGAAGCGAAGCTCGGTCAAAGAGTGACGTGGGTCGACGATGTGAGATCGTCCCTGGCCGGTGTCTTTTCTTCTACGGGGAGCCTGGCGGGAGACTGCGTGAATTATCTCGAGGAGCATAAGCTCATCCCTTCGAAGCTTGGTTTTGCCGGACTGCGCGAACTGATGTCCTACCGGGAATTGCAGCGCCTCGTGGAAGGCGTGAAAGCGTGTAAGGTAGTCGACGCCGGTCACATCATAAGAGATATGCGCGTGGTCAAATCCGCCAGAGAGTGCGATCAAATCAGGAGAGCGTCCCGGTTGGTGAGCAATGCGCTCGGTACGATACCCGGTATGGTTTTGACGCATATGGACGAGAGGAGCCTGGAGGCAAAGATCGATTGGACCTTACGCCTTCAGGGGGTGGAAGATGTGAGGATCCTCATGGCCAGGCCACAAAATTGTCCGCGAGATGCGGGATGGGCGCTCAGACCCGCTACTGAAGCCCCCATAGCTGCAGGTGAGACCGTCATAGTCTATCTCGCAGCATCCTTTGAACGTTATTGGGCTGAGGGTATCAGGACCTTTGTTGCCGAGAAGACATCCTTTGCGAAAGCAGATGATGAAAAGGCGCATGAATTGTATCAAAGGGTTGCGGCTGCGATGCAGCCTGGAAAATCAACGGCTCAATTCTACAAAGAGGCTGTCAAAGAGATCGGGCGAAATGCTGCCGGCAATCAGAGGCATAGCCTCGCAAACGGCATCGGGCTCAGCCTGAAAGAATTTCCTGTTATAAGCGGCAAAGAGACGGACCAACTTGCAGAAAGTATGTGCTTTGCGTTGCGGATCGCCGTTGAAGATCAGAAGTCGGCCACTGTCATGATGGGAAACACGATCTATTTGTCTGAAAAAGGTCCGGAAGTGCTGACGTAAGAATAGGGTCAAGGGTCACGGAAGGCTGAATAAACCACCCCACGGCAAGCAGCGGTGGTATTCTGCGTCATGCCGGACTTGATCCGGCATCCAGTCCGGTTTCTGGATTCCGGCGTCCGCCGGAATGACGGCACACGCGGCAAGCAGCGGGGAATGCACCCGTAGTGATTCAATGGGGTCAAAGGTCAAGGGGCTTGCTAATGGCAGCAACGAATACTTCACATCCGAAATCTGACACTCGTCACTCAGCACCGTATCAGTGTGATGTTTTGGTGATCGGCGGCGGGGGCGCGGGGGCGATCGCTGCTTTTGAAGCGTCCCGGCATCAGGCCCTGAAGATCATTGTCGCATGTAAGGGCCCTATCGGCCAAAGCGGGCTGACGCCCACCGGAAACGGGGGAACTATATTCTCCTCAGCCGAAGAGATGTTCGAACAGATGATCACGGCGGGAGATTTTCTCAACGACCAACCCGTTGCATGGTTCTTGGTCAATGAGCTTCACAACGCTGTTGAGCAGCTCAAGGAATTCGGGATTTCTGTTTGGCCCCTGGGGCCGAAAGCTGTTTCCATCCATGGTGTTGAAACCCTGGCGCTGCTGAGAAGAGAGTTGGTGAAAAGGCCCAATGTCGATTTGCTGGAAGACGTTCTTATCACCAGGCTGATTAGAACGGGGGAGAAGGTCTCCGGCGCATTCGCCCTGAATCTCTCAACAGGAAAGTTTTTCGTAATAGAAGCTACAGCCATTATTATTACGACGGGTGGGACCGCGGGCGAACTTTACCCACGTACGAGCAACAACCCGTTTGGTGTGCCGACGGACGCGTCAGGCACCGGACACGCAATGGCTTATCTGGCGGGCGCTGAACTGGTCGACATGGAATTGATGCAGTTCGTCCCCGTTCCGGCCAATCCGCAATGCCTGAACCTGAGGTTCTTTCCTGAGTTCTGGAAGGGCCCTTATTTGAACAGGCATGGTGACATCGTGGAATCCGATTTAGGTGCTTATCTGGGAGAATCCTATTCCCCGCTGTTCGTGCGAAAACTCTTCGACGAGTTGCAAAAAGGTAATGGCCCGATTTACGTGGATCGCCGAGGTGTTACCTCACCGGACCAAACCCTCCCCATCAAGAGTATGAAGCTCAGGAGAAAGTTCATTAAATCGCTCGGTATTGATCCCCGCGAGAACAGGGTGGAGATAGCCCTCGGGTCACATTTCTGTATGGGAGGGATAAGGATTAACGAGAAGACGGAGACGACCATCCCCGGGCTCTACGCCGCCGGAGAAGTGATGGGAGGTGTCCACGGAGCAGTGCGTCTTGCCGGCTACAGTTTTGCCCAGATGATCGTCTTTGGCTTTCAGGCAGGAAAGGAAGCCGCGAACTTTGCCGAAGAGAATCTGCAGGCCCCGGGGTCCGCATCTGTCGATCTTGCCCACGAGGAGGAGCGGTTGCTCCGGTTCCTTGAAACGAGAAAAGGTGCGATTTCGGCAAGTGCGCTCAGGAAGCGCCTGCAGCAGGTGATGAACGATTATCTGTTTGTCGTGAGAGATAAGAGCGGTATCGAAAAAGCGATCCAGGAGATAGGGGCCGTCAAAGAGGCAACGTCACGCATGAGCGTACCGGCCTTCAGGAGATTTAATCTCGAATGGGTCCGCGCCATCGAGTTTTCTTTAATGATTGAATGTGCGGACATCATTGCTGAGAGCGCCCTCTTCCGTAAGGAGAGCCGCGGATGTCATTATCGCGCGGATTTCCCTCAATGGGATACGGAACAGCCACCGCAGCATACGAGAGCCATATTTCAGGACGGCCGCCTGACCCTTGACAAGGTCCCGGTGGCGATTGATCGAATGAAGCCTGCTTAAATTCATGCAAAGGGAGTTAGCTTTATGATGACGATTGCGGAAAAGATATTGGCCCGGGCCTCCGGCTCCGGCACTCTCTCACCAGGCGACTATGTGACGGCACATATCGATCTGGCGATGCTCCCCGAAATGCTCGGCATGATACGCAGGGTTCTGCTGAAGGCCGGAATAGACCCTGCTTCTTTGCGGATATGGGATACTGAAAAGGTGGTCGCGGTCCTGGACCACTATGTGCCTGCTGCATCGCTTGAGATCGCGGAGAGCCAGCAGCAGATCCGCGAATGGATGGAGAAGTTGCACGTGAAATATTACTACGACCTTTTTCCGGGAGTCTGTCACCAGATCGTTCATGAGAAAGGCCATGTGAGGCCGGGCGAACTGATCGTCGGCGCTGATTCTCACACCACCACGTACGGAGCGTTGAACGCCGCGGCAACAGGCATCGGCGCGTCTGAAATGGCTTTTGTCATGCAGACCGGCAAGCTCTGGTTCATGGTGCCTGAAACGATCAAATTCGAGATCAACGGGAAGCTGCCGGACTGCGTCTACTCCAAAGACGTGATCCTCTATATCGCGGGCAAATATAGCACCGACGTCGCGCAGTACAAAGCCATCGAATGGACAGGCCCGGTGGTGGACGCGCTGAGCATGGATGCCCGGTTTACCATGAGCAACATGTCCGTCGAGCTGGGCGCTAAATTCGGCCTCTTCAGGGCGGACCGGAAAACGATAGATTACGTGAGGGCGCGAACCGACAAGGAGTTCCAGCCTGTGGAGCCCGATCCCGGCGCCGTCTATGCGGAAACCTACGTGATCAACGCATCGGCGCTCGAACCGCAGGTGGCTCTGCCCCACGGCGTGGGAAACGCGAAAGGGGTGTCAGAGGTAAAAGACGTGCCCATCGATCAGGCGGTGATCGCATCGTGCTGCCACGGCCGGATCGAGGACCTGGAGATAGCGGCGAACATGCTGAAAGGAAAGAAAGTGCACCCGAAGGTACGTTTCTGGGTCGGGCCCGCCTCCTGGGAAGTATATAAGGAGGCAATGGATAAGGGCATCCTGCGCACCCTGCTTGATGCCGGTGTGATGATCGCGAATCCCTCCTGCGGGTTTTGCACGGGCATTCAGGGCGTGCTGGCGGCCGGTGAACGCTGCATTGCCGCAACCCCCAGAAATTTCAAAGGGAGGATGGGAAGCAACGATGCGGAGATCTTCCTGGCTTCACCAGCCACGGTTACCGCTTCCGCTATCAAGGGCAGGATAGCCGACCCGAGGGAGGTGCTGTAGATGGATGCGATACGAGGGAGGGCAAGAAAATTCGGGGAAAACATCGACACCGACACCATCACCCCCGCGGCATCACTTCATCTCCCCATGGAGGAAATGAAGAAACATGCCTTCGGGCCTGTCGCTCCCGGATTCTACAAGACGGTTCAGCCAGGCGATATCATTGTTGCCGATAACAACTTCGGATGCGGCTCCAGCAGGGAACATGCCACCGAGGTTGTGAAAGAGTTGGGCATCCGGTATATCGTCTGTGAGTCGATGGCCAGGATATACATGAGAAACTGTGTGGCCCTCGGGCTCTACCCGATACTAGCGAAAGGCGTCAGCAGGCTGTTTAACGAGGGGGATGAAATCGAGATTGATTTCGAGCGGGCAATGGTGACAAACCCAAAGACCGGCAAGGCGGTACCGTTCAAGCCGCTGAAGGGCACCCCAAAGGAGATCTTCGACGGCGGTGGGATCCTTCCCCTTCTGAAAAAGTTGATCGAAGAAGCTCCACCCGGCCCTGGAAAGCCTGTTACGGCTCCATAGCCATTATAGAGAAATAAAGATTTACCGGGAAATGTTTGTGCCCGGCATCCCCATCTGCCTCAACCACCGGTAATGCGCGGCAAGACCTGTCCAAAATGACGCGTGCTCGGCGTATTTTATTCCGTGGTCTCGACAAGTCTGCTCCACGATCTTAGTGAGTGCCGGGTAATGAATGTGGCAGATTGTGGGGAACAGATGGTGCTCGAGGTGATAGTTCAGTCCACCGAGAGGCCAACTGACGATTCTGTTACCCCTGGCAAAGTCGAGGGTCACACTTGCCTGATGGACTGCCCAGGGATTTTCCATGCGTCCTTCCCGGGGGACGGGGAATGCTGCCTGTTCCACGCAATGCGGCAGTTGGAACACCACGGCTATCGTCAAACCCAGCACCAACACGGCCACCCCGTAGTAAAAGAGAACGACTCCGAACGTGTGGAAGAGGAGTGGAATACAAAACGCCCAGGCAAGGAAGACCATTTTACCCGCAACGAAAATAACCAATTCCCAACCCTTTGGCCGTGGGAATCCATGCTTTCCGATCCGACCGCGAATGACCCTTTTGAAATCATCAACAAACTGCATCTTGCTTGCCAATAACCCGTAGAGAGGCCAGAGGTAGAAATGTTGCCATCGATGGATCGGAAGCCGCTTACTATGCGGCGACAGTCGACCAATAATGCCGATATCAATATCGGTGTCATAACCGGTGATATTGACGTATCTATGATGGATGACGGCGTGTTTCCAAAACCAGGCGTAGGAACTGACCCCCACCAGGTCCATGGTCGCCGCCATGAGCTTGTTGACCCAGAGGGCCTTTGCATATGCCTTGTGTCCTCCATCATGCGCGATATTGAATCCTATTCCAGCGGTGGACAATCCGAGCAGAATGGCCAGAGGTAGAGCCTGCCACGCGCTTCTGGCCACGAAGGCCAGCAGCACGTAAAAGATTGCAGAACAGGTGAGAACGACAACCGTCTTCAGGTACATCTGCCAGGAACCTGTTCTTGACCGCCCCGCCCGTTGTTGGAAGTATGCATCGACCCGTTGCCGGATATCAAGCTCGAAGACCCTGTTTTGACCAAACTCCAGCTTTAGGATCGATCCCTTGGCCTGGCTGGGCTGGTCGGCACGACTCTGGTGGATTTCTTGTTTCTGCGTCACGGCAACTTCCCCGACAGGAGGTCTCTTGACATCGGACCGACGAGGTTTTTCGCCGTCCGTTAACTGAAATATAGTGAAGCGAAGAAGGCAATGTCAAGCTGCCCGTTGAAACTCGGTTGAAATATCTGGCCATTGCTATTTCCACAAACTGTTCGTCTGTGCCATACACGGCGTCGAGTGACCACACGGCCAAGCCCTGCCGTCATTCCGGCGAACGCCGGAATCCAGACTCCATAGGGATTTCTGGACCCCGGCTTCCGCCGGGGTGACGACGATTGGGAATACGGCTATTTATGCAAGTAGGTACTAGTTAACTCTTCCATGCAAGGTCTCGGCTGACGTTGAAAACCTTTTCCCACCGTGCAATAATGCAAGAGTCAGTGGCGACGCCCGTGTAAAGTGCTTAAGTTCTGGAAAAGGAAGGTGAGCCGGTGAAATTCACTCCTCAAGAAAAAAGCGCATTCTGGCAGATGCCGACCCCGGCTCTCCTGGAACAGGTTGGGTCCAGCCCCTCCGGGTTGAGTAACGCAGAGGCGGCCGCACGCCTGACCCGTTTCGGGCCCAATCAAGTGCACGCAACCAAAAAAAGTGCGGTACTTTTGCAGTACCTGTCGAAATTTCGCAATCCTCTGGTCATCATTCTGCTCGTTGCCAGTTGCATATTGGCGCTTACGGGCGATCTAACCGGCTTCATTATTATCAGCACCATTATTCTCGTCAGCGTCACTCTCGATTTCATTCAGGAGCACCGGGCCGGGGAAGCGGCAGAACGCCTGCGCCAGTCGGTAGCTGTGCGCACCCAGGTGCTGCGGGACGGTAAACCTTCCGACGTTGCGCTGGAAGCACTGGTGCCCGGAGACGTTGTCCTCCTTGCAGCTGGAGACCTGATACCCGGTGACGGGCGAATTCTCGAAGCAAAGGATTTCTTCTTGAACCAGGCCCTTCTCACGGGGGAACCCTATCCCGTAGAAAAGCGCCCGGGTGAATTGCCTGAGGAGAAAGAGCTTCTCTCGGCCGGTAATGCAGTGCTCATGGGTACCTCGGTGATTAGCGGCTCTGCGAAAATCCTGGTGTGCCGGACGGGATCAAATACCGCGTTCGGGGAAATTGCCGATAGTCTTGTGGCAAAGGCGCCCGCCACGGCGTTTGAGCACGGCACCCACCGCTTCGGCCTCCTGATCATGCGGCTAACGATTCTCCTTGTTTTGTTCGTTCTGCTGGTCAACGCCCTTTCTCATCGGCCATGGCTTGAATCTTTCCTTTTCGCCGTAGCCCTCGCTGTTGGCCTAACCCCGGAACTGCTGCCGATGGTAGTTTCGGTCACCCTCTCAAAAGGGGCCCTGCGCATGGCGGCAAAAAAGGTGATCGTGAAACGGTTGTCAGCCATCCAGAACCTCGGCAGCATGGATGTGCTCTGCACGGACAAAACCGGTACCCTCACGGAGGCCCGCATTCATCTGGAGCGCCACGTGAATGGTCTCGGACAGGAAAGCCCTCGGGTCCTGGAGCTGGCGTACTTGAACAGCTTCTTCGAGACCGGCCTGAAAAGTCCCCTCGATGCCGCGATCCTGGAGCACCGCGAGATTGACGCGAGCGGTTGGCAGAAGATCGATGAATGTCCCTTTGACTTCGAGAGGCGGCGGGTCTCGGTGCTTATCGAGAAGAGCCAGGCAAGGATCCTCGTGGTCAAAGGGGCGCCGGAAGATATTCTCAGGCTCTCGACCCGGTGTGAAGGGGAGAGCGAGAATGATCTGCGGCCTTTGGACGAAACGACGCGTGGTACAATTAAGAGTCTCTATGAGAGCCTGGGACGCGACGGTTTTCGGGTTCTGGGCATCGCATGGCACCCTGTGGCCGCCGATCACCCTCATGCCGTTGTGGACGATGAGACAGAGCTGACCTTTGTCGGTTTTGCCGCGTTTCTTGATCCTCCCAAGGCGAGCGCCAAAGAAGCCCTTGCCCGGCTTACTTCAGCGGGAATAAAGGTGAAGGTCGTTACCGGTGACAGCGACCTGGTGACGCAGCATATCTGCCGGCAACTCGGTCTTCCCGACGGGAGAGTGCTCACGGGTCCGGAAATCCAGCAGATGGATGACCAGGCGCTACTGGCGCAAGTGGAGACCGTAGACCTGTTCTGCCGGGTTGCGCCTGCCCAGAAAAATAGAATTATTCTGGCGCTCAAGCGGCGCGGGCGAGTGGTCGGTTATCTTGGTGACGGCATAAATGATGCGCCTTCGCTCCATTCCGCCGACGTCGGCTTTTCCGTTGATACCGCTGTCGACGTAGCGAAGGAAGCCGCGGACATGATCATGCTGGAACGTGACTTGAATGTTATTGTCGAGGGGGTCTTCGAGGGGCGGCGCACCTTTGGCAACATCATGAAATATATCATGATGGGGACCAGTTCCAATTTCGGCAACATGTTCAGCATGGCCGGCGCGTCGCTGTTCCTTCCCTTCCTTCCGATGTTGCCGGGACAGATCCTCCTCAACAACCTCCTCTACGACTTTTCCGAGATACCGATCCCCCTAGACAAGGTTGACGAAGAGTATCTGATCCGTCCGCGGCAGTGGGATATGAAGCTGATCCGTAATTTCATGCTTGCCATGGGACCGGTCAGTTCAGCCTTTGACTTCCTCACCTTTTATATAATGCTCAAGATTTTTCATGCGGGAGAAGCCCTCTTTCATACCGGCTGGTTCATCGAATCGATGGCCACGCAGGTGCTGGTCATTTTCATCATCCGCACCCAGAGAAACCCGCTGAAAAGCCGCCCGAACCGATGGCTGGCAATCGGCGCTCTGGTTACCGTAGCAGCGGCAGTCGTTTTGCCTCTGACACCATTAGGGGCTTACCTGGGTTTTGTGGCGCCTCCTCCCTTGTTCTTCCTGCTGCTTGCGGGT
>JADGQN010000308.1 GCA_017881765.1 Syntrophobacterales bacterium
GAAGAAGTGCTTGCTATGGTTGACGATCAGCTGAAGGAGAAAACGCCTCCTCTTGATATTGTGAAGGCACTGAATGACGGCATGGTCCAGGTGGGAGAATGCTTTGCCGCCTGCGAATATTTTATCAGCGAGCTCATCTATTCCAGTCACATCATGAAAGAGGTCATGACGCGGCTGGACCCTCTATTTGAGCAGACAGATTCAGGTGAATCAGGAGAAAAAGTGGTGATCGGCACGGTGAAAGGGGATATCCACGATATCGGGAAAAATATCGTCGTGACGTTGATACGGAATGCCGGCTTTAAAGTCATTGACCTTGGAGTTGATGTCCCTGCGGAGCGATTCGTGGAGGTCCTTAAGGAAACAGGAGCCAAAGTGCTTGCACTGAGCTGTTTGCTCAACCTTGCGATTACAGAGATGAAGCATGTGATGGAAGTGATAGAGGCATCCGGGATAAGAGATAGCGTTAAGGTCATCGTTGGCGGGCAGCCCATTGATGAGGAGATCCGTCGTTACGTGGGGGCAGACTATTATGGTGCTGACGCACCCGCGGGCATACGCATTTGTAAACAGATTTACGGAGAGTGAGCTCGGCAGTCACTGAGACAGCTTCCCTACCCCAATCTCGGAAGATTGAGGCTCAAATCTTTTGTTCCCGCAGCCATTGGAGGGCAGATCCATGAAGACAAGACCAACATGGCGTAAGTCGCTCCTATTGACGTGCCTGTTTGTCCTACCATTATTCTTTCCGACTCATACACGGGCCGACATCCTCTGGAGAAACACCGCCACCGGTCAAAATGCCCTCTGGTGCATGAACGGCGCAGCCGTTATTATTGTGCTCGCGCTCGGCCGTGAAATAGGGGGAAAAACGATGGAGCAGATTACCCGGGGCAACGTCATAGGCACCTATATGTCCGGAGGAAAACTTACCTTGCCCTAACTGATCATTTTGATATCGTTTTTGACGGAAAGGAGAAAGAAGATGAGACTTGAAGATAAGGTCGCGATCGTGACCGGCGGCGGGAGAGGAATAGGAAAAACAATCGCGCTCACCCTGATGCGGGAAGGGGCGAAGGTTGTTATAGTCGGGAGAACAAAATCAGATTTGGACAGGGTAGTTGAAGAAGCCGGTGCTGCTGGCGGGCAGATGGAGGCGATGAGAGTAGATGTGTCTAATGAAACAGAAATCGAAGAAATGGTCGGAGAGACGGTAAAACGGTTCGGCAAAATAGATATACTGGTCAACAACGCCGGCGCGGTTATTATGTCGCCCGCGGAAAAGATGAGTACCGAGCAGTGGGACGCAGTGGTCGACGTCAATCTGAAAGCCCCCTTCTTATGCAGTCGGGCGGTGGGGAAGGAGATGATCAAGAGAAGGAGTGGCAAGATCATCAATATCTCATCGAGGGGCGGCCACTCGGTCATCCCTCTATCGGCGTCGTACGGAGCAAGTAAAGCAGGTCTCCAGATGCTGACCAAAGCACTGGCCGTCGAATGGGGTAAGTACAATATCAATGTCAACTCGGTAAGCCCCGGAGTGACTGAAACGGGCATGTTCGCCAAGTTCAGGGCCGATCGCCCCGAGGAGGCGAAAGCCCGGGAAGATAAAATACCCCTTAAAAGGGTTAATCAGCCGGAGGACGTTGCTAATGCCGTTCTTTTCCTGGCCTCATCGGATGCCGATAAGATAACCGGGGAGGACATCGGCGTGGATGGCGGGATGCTATCCGTACATCCCGGCTATGTTCACATGCTATAGAGAAATTGCGTGGCGTGCGAAAGGGCCTACAGCCATCCGCCGCCCTGTCTCCCCTTACAGATGAGGGTCAGACGGGAAGAGTCGTACTTTACTCTGATTTGAAAGACCTTATGCCTTTGTACGTGGGCGCCGCGTCTTATCAGTTAAGCGTGCCCGCGCCCGCAGACGCTTTTCCGCCAGTGCCAGGTCCTTTCTCAGAACCTCAACCGCCGCTGCCTTCTTCTTTGCCGCCAGAGCTTCCACGATCGCCTCGTGGAAGTCGGCCATCTGTCTCGATTCTTTCAAAGCTAGCGGCCTGTAACCGCTCGAGAAATCAGAGAAGACTGCCAGGATAATTTCCACAACGACCGTAAGGGTGTAATTTTTGGACGCCCGCGCTAAAAGCCTGTGGAAGTCGACATGCTCCTGAAAGGCAGACCTGTTGGACTGCAGCATTCTCCTAGCTTCCACGACGTTATTCCGGAGGGCTTCAACATCCTCCTTCGCTGCGTTCTTGAAGACGAAGTCGAGCACCAAGACCTCTATAGCCTTTCGCGCCTCTATGCAGTCCTGAAGTGACATTCTATTAAGTTTGAATGTGTCCAAGAAGAGGCCGGCCAGCTTGGTCAAAATCGTGCCCTCGATGACCGCACCGCCTTTCACGCCGGACTTTACGGTAATAAAACCGGAAAGCTCAAGCACGCGCAAGGCTTCGCGAACAGACTGACGGCCGACATGAAAAAGTTGGGCCAAGGCGACTTCCGAAGGAAGCCGCTGCCCGGGCACCAGCGTTCCGCTGAAAATAAGCTCTTTGAGCTTCTCGGAGACCTCTTCAAAGGTCCTCTTGCTCTTTACCGGTTTAATTAACGTTTCGTAATCGGTTGCCACGATGAGGTTTCCTTGATGAGTATATCCATTAGAAGATAGCGGCGACTGCTCCAGCGCCGGCCGCTTCTATAGGTACCTTTGGCACATCGGACATATACTCAGACATTTATATCATTCGCCATTTTCTTCGTCAAGTTTCTTTATGCTCCATAGTGGATAGGCACACGGGTAATAATCTCCTTCCTGCCCCTGCTGCCCATATCGCACTATAAGGAGGCGAAGTAACCATAGTATGGGAATACCCGGACTACAGGAATAGGTTGAAAAGGGGGTTGGAAAAAAGGTTGGAAAAAAGGCTTGACAACCCATATGCGCAATGCTAGAAACATCTATAAGTCTATGTGTCTGACAATTAGCTCCGGGTCGTCGTCGAAAGAAAACATACTTGGACTGGCTTGGGAACATTATCCTACGCGTGGTGAACTTGGGGGGACAAAGATGCTGCATTCACCCAACGGAAGATTCGCCAAGGCGCCTTACGGATTACCGCATCTCCGCAGATATGCTGCCTGTGGGAACTCGACGGGTTATGAACATGTCTGAATCTCGAATTGCAAGGAATCTTTTCAGGACGTCTCTGTACACCGGATTAACTCAATTTGTGAGGTGAATTTGTGATGGATATTGTCGGGAAGGACCGGGAGCGCTACAGGAAATTCTTCGGTGAAAGAGACAAGCAGAAGGACTACCGGGTCTACAGTGTCTGTTCCCTTTGTTACAACGAGTGTGCTAATCGGGTAAGAGTCCTTGACGGTAAACCTATTGCTGCGGAGGGTGTTCCTGAGAGCGACAAGGGCGCCCAGGGAGGGCTCTGCGCCAAGGGCGTTTCCGCAATAATGGACTGGCACAATCCGAACAGGATCCTCTACCCGGTAAAAAGGACCAATCCGAAAAAGGGGCTTCATGAAGACCCGAAGTGGGAGCGCATTACCTGGGAAGAAGCTCTAGATACGATCACCGAGAAGCTCAAAGCGGCACGGAAGAAGGACCCGAGGTCGACGGTTTTCGCCATGACCCCTGGCCCCACGGGCGGCATGAGGGCCAACTCAACATGGTCCCGTTTTATTCCGGCTTTTGGCGGTAACTCCCATGGATCCGGTGGTCCCGGGGTCATGTGCGGTGCCAGCGCCCATCACATAGGCGCTTTACACTATGCCGCGTGGGATATAGTTCCGGATTACCGGTACTGCAATTATGTGCTTCGCTGCGGCGGAAATGAAGGGTGGGGCGGCGGTCGCAATGCAAGCGCCAGTATCAGACAGGCAGCAGCGGCCAGAGAGCGGGGCCTGAAAATGAAGGTCATGGACCCCCAGGGCTTCACGGTGGCGTCCAAAGGAGAGGAATGGATACCGATTTTACCAGCAACGGACATAGCAGTCTTTCTGGCTATGGCCAACCTCATCGTAAATGAGATCGGGGTTTATGATAAAGAATATATCAGGCACAAGACGAACGGTTCCTACCTCATTGGCGGGGACCGTCTCTACGTGCGGGATGAACAGACCGGAAAACCACTCCTCTTTGACGAAGCCGACCAGAAACTGAAAACCTGCGATGACCCGACGCTGACGCATCCGGCGATTGAGGGAAAGCAAACGGTGCACGGCGTCGAATGCCAGCCCGCTTTCGCGCTCATCAAGGAACATCTCAAACAATACAAACCAGACTGGGCCTCCGAGATAAGCACGGTTCCTGCAGAGACCATACGACGGCTGGCGAGGGAACTTGTTGACGAGGCGAAAATAGGAAGTTTTATCGAGATCGACGGCGTGAAAGTGCCGTACAGACCGGCCTGCGTTGTCGGGTACAAGGGACTGCAGACCCATTCGAATTCCTTTCACCAATATAGTGCCATGCACCTGATAAACATTTTGCTCGGCAATCAGGATGTATGCGGAGGCCTTCTGGGTTCCGGCACGGCAAGGAGCCTTGGCTATCCCGAGACGGGTGGCTTTACCTACTCGGCTTACCGTGGTCTTGACGGAATGCTCACGACCGGCGCCTGGCCGGTTGGAACGCCTGCGTGGCCGCCCGGTAAAGTGCAGGAGCCGGGCAGTTTTTTGAACTTTTATGATATTTTCTCCCATGCAAGGACAAATATCTATCCTTACGCAGAGGACTGGGAAGAGTTATGGCAGAATGCAGGCCATCCTTTTGAACCGGAAGTTTTCTTTACTTATGGCGCCAACGTGGTAATGAATATTGTCAGGCCGGAAGCCGCGGAAAAGTTCCTAAGGAGAATCCCCTTTGCCTGTGCGCTTCAGCCATTCCACAATGAGACAACCGAAGGTTTTTGCGACATCGTTTTGCCTGAGTCTCATTACCTCGAGACATTGGACATCTCCACCGGCTTCAGCGTCACCTACAGCTACCCCGTGGGTCTCGACAAGTGGAGTTTTCACGTGCGCCTACCGGTTACTGAGCCGAAAGGCGAGGCAAGAGATATTCAGGACGTCATGTTCGACCTCGCTGACAGGGTGGGAATAAGGGCGGAGTATAATGCGCAAATAAACGATTATTATACGTTCACAAAAGGAAGGCGAGCGGGGAAAGATATAGAGATTCCACCAATTATACGACCGGAAGAAAGGATATCAAACATAGAGCTTGTCGACAGGGTATTGAAGTACCACTTCGGTGAAGAGCGAGGCCTCGAATGGTTCAGGGATAATGGTTTCATGACCTGGAAGAAGAGGCCCGAAGAGTCCTATTGGCGCTGGTTCATAGACGCCCGGGTGCCGATGTATTACGAGGTGATTGAAGTGGACAAGGAGGAGACAATCAAGGGCGCTGAAAAAATTGGCTTTCATCTGAACTGGGACTATTTCACCGGACTGACCAGTTATTTCCCTTCTATCATTCACACCGAGCTCCCACCGGATTCTGAATTCGACCTTTTCGTCATCTCACAACGGGATCCGCTCATGACCTACCGGTTCACCGCGCATAATCCTTACATAAACAAAGTGGCTTCACTCAATCCTTATACGTATAACATAGCCATGAACGCGGAAACGGCGAAGAAGAAAGGAATAAAAGACGGGGACACTGTTTGCCTTGAAAATCGTTTTGGGGACAAGCAAACGGGAACTGTAAAGCTGTCCCAGTTGGTCCATCCGAAGGTGGTGGCAGCGGTTGGTTTAGGGAGCTGGGCCAGAGGAATGCCTATTGCTAAGGGTAAGGGCATTAACCCTAATGCCCTGCTCAGACAGGACCAACACCGTTTTTGTCCTCTGTCAGGCTCAGCCGAACCGACGCCAAGAGTTAAAGCATATAAAACGAAAAGTGAGACGAGGTCGGCAACATGAGATGGGGTATGCTGATAAATCTGGTGAAATGTGTCGGCTGCTACAGTTGTGTGGTCAAGTGCGAGCAGGAGCATTTCTTGCC
>JADGQN010000309.1 GCA_017881765.1 Syntrophobacterales bacterium
CCGGCTCGCAGTGCTCGCTCGATAAATTTCAACGGGCAGGCCCGCGGGATCTATCGTGCTCTCTCCCCTCTAATAAACTCTTCCACCATCTTCCTTGCCACATCGTCCGGGTATTGCGTCATGGGATGTTTCATGGTGTAAGCGGATATTGACTCCAGGACTCCCCCTACCCTCCTGTCTCGCGCCACCTTACAGCAGCGGATCGCGTCTATCATGCATCCTCCGCTGTTTGGTGAATCTTCCACGGAGAGCCTCAATTCAAGGTTCATGGGCACGTCGCCGAATATTCTCCCCTCCATCCTCAGGAAGCAGACTTTGTTGTCGTTCTGCCAGGGCACATAATCGCTCGGGCCTACATGGATATTCTCCGGGTCGATGGGAGCATCGAGGACCGACTGGATCGCCTCGGTCTTTGATATCTTCTTCGACACAAGTCGGTCCCGGTTGAGCATGTTCAGGAAATCGGTGTTCCCTCCCGTGTTCAGCTGATACGTCCTGTCGATCTTCACGCCCCGATCGGTAAAGAGCTTTGCCAGCATTCTGTGAATGATGGTAGCACCTATCTGAGACTTGACATCATCACCGACGATCGGGATCCCTTTTTCCTCAAATTTGCGCACCCAGCCCCTATCTGACCCGACAAAGACGGGGATGCAGTTAATCATACTGACGCCGCTTTCCAGACAGCACTCTGCATAAAAACGTGTCGCCTTTTCAGAACCGACGGGCACGTAATTCAGGAGTATGTCTACATTCCTCTCTTTGAGAATCCTTGCCACGTCATCGGGCTTCTTATCCGCCAGGACGAACGTTCTTGACTCAGGGTATCCCGCCATGTGAGGGGAAATACCGTCAAGCGGATGTCCCATCGAGACAAGCAGATTCTTCCCCTGCACGCTCGGCATGATTACCTTGGTGCAGTTCGGCGCAGCAAAGATCGCCTCGCTGAGGGGCTTGCCGACCTTTCTTTTGTCCACGTCAAAAGCAGCGACGATGTTGATATGCTCAGGGGTATAGCCGCATATGTCGTAATGCATCAACCCGATGACATCACGCGGATTCCCTCTCGCATAATATTCGATCCCCTGGGTCAAGGAGCTTGCACAGTTACCAACGCCGACAATCGCAACCCGAATTTCCCGCATCGAATCACCTAGGTCTATTTTCTTTTTTTGTTCTTTTAAAATATTTGCCTCGAAAAGTCAAACCAATTTGGTCTGTCCTTCACCTGCGATATCCGGACATACCCATTTCATACAGGTCATTCCCGGCTATGTCGTTGATAACAAAAAGCGGCAAATCCTTCACGACAAGCCTGGCAACGGCCTCGGGTCCCAGTTCCTCGTACGCCACAACCTCGTACGAGAGCACGGCCTTTGACAGAAGCGCTCCCGCGCCCCCGGTTGCACCGAAGTAGATTGCCTTATGCTTCACGATGGCGTCCTTCACGGCCTGAGACCTCTTGCCCTTGCCTATCATTCCTTTCAAGCCCAGGGATAGGAGGGTCGGTGTGTATACATCCATTCTGCCGCTGGTTGTAGGCCCTGCGGCACCGATTGCACGACCCGGCAACACCGGCGATGGCCCGCAGTAGTATATCACCTGTCCTTTGATCTCAAAGGGTAATGAGCCGCCCGCGCGCAGCGTATCGATGAATCTTTTGTGCGCCGTGTCCCGGGCCGTATAGATCGTCCCGCTCAAGAGGATCTTGTCACCCGCTTTCAGCTCCCCTACAACGTCGTCGCTGAGAGGGGTGGTAATCCGTCTCATCTCCATGGACTCACCTCATATGCTCGCTTCTTTGATCCTGTGCGCATGGCACTGTATGTTCACAGCTACAGGCAGCGAGGCTATATGGCAGGGACGCGATTTTATGTGCAGATCGAGAGCCGTCACGCTTCCACCGTAACCTTCAGGACCAATACCCAGCTTATTGACCTCTCCAAGGATGGACAGTTCCAGGTCCCGTAAGTACGGGTCATCGTTCCGTTTCCCGAAAGGGAGCATGAGCGCCTCTTTGGACAGGAGCGCGGATGTCTCGAAGTTACCCCCGATTCCAATACCCACTGTAATAGGCGGACACGGATTTGGT
Source organism: Syntrophobacterales bacterium (assembly GCA_017881765.1). Taxonomy (GTDB): domain Bacteria; phylum Desulfobacterota; class Syntrophorhabdia; order Syntrophorhabdales; family WCHB1-27; genus JADGQN01. Next base: position 2,093 of record JADGQN010000309.1, read on the forward strand.
CCTGCTTTCTGCACCATTTCCAGGACAAACCGTTTCACGCCTTCCGCCCCATCAGAAGGCGTCAGCATACGCACTTCACTGTAATTCTCGCTCCCTCCCCCCTTCGGCATAGCGATGAGCCTGATTCGCTCGCCCGGTACAATCCTCACGTGCAGAATAGGGGGAGTATTGTCCCCGGTATTTGTCCTCGTAAACGGATCGCAAGCCGACTTCCTCAGGTATCCTTTTTTGTAGGCCCGACGCACACCCTCCGCAACAGCCTCTTCCAGATCGCCCCCGGTGATATGCACGCCCTGCCCTATCTCCATAAAGAGAATAGCGAGCCCTGTATCCTGACAGATAGGTATTCTCTCATCGCGAGCTATCCGGGCGTTGAGAAGCAGTTCCTCGATTATTTCCCTTCCGACGGACGACTCCTCTTCTCCCAACGCATCCTTAAATCGTCCGATAACGTCTTCGGGGAGGTCATAGTTTGCCTCTATAAAAAGTCTTTCAACTGTGTCCCGTACGGTATCGGCCTGTACTTCTCTCATCGGCTACTCCACATACCAATTGGCCTTCATCGATACACCCTCCTCGTACGAACAATCGGCGCAAAATTCCCTCGCCGCACCTCGTCCCCGGCAATATGCCAGTGACTGGTATCTTCGAATCCAAATTGGTATCGTCATAGGGTTTAACGATCTTCGCCCGGTGAAATCCTTATCGCTGATTCCTGAATCCGGGCGTGACCTTGGTTTGCAGCTCCACCTATCATTCTATAGATAATTGATGAAATATGAAACGACTTTTTGCGGAAATATAAGGTTTTTTCAGTCGCGCGCGATAATTTTATCGGAAACGTATAACATGGTTCCTTACCCCAGTCTAGGAGAACCCAACCAAGAGAGGCTATGGCGATGAGCAAGACCCTGAGACAACGGATTGAGGCCATACGGACCTACCTGCCCCCTATACCGGGAGTATTTGCCGAATTAGCCCAATTGCTACACGATGAAAACGTGGATCTGAGGGTTCTTGGCCTGGTCATAGGCAAAGACCCGGCAATGAGTATCAACGTGCTGCGCATCGCAAATTCCGCGTTTTACGGCTTGCCTAACAAAGTAAAGACCATCGAACATGCGGTCACGATGCTCGGCCTCAAGGAAATTACAGGCGTTTGTATGGCTTGCGCCGCAGCGCGCAGTTTCAAGGCACGCACCGGCGAGCAGCATGTCGATCTGCACGCCTTTTGGCTGCACTCCGTTGCGACAGGGGTACTCGCACGCACCTTCGCTTCCCGGTTTCGCGTCCAACAGCAGGGCCAGGCATATCTCGCGGGGCTCCTGCACGACATCGGCCAGCTGATACTGGACCGGTTCCTCCATGACCTCTATAAACAGGTGGTTCAACTCACCTATGACGAGAACATCCCGGTGATCGAGGCAGAGGTGAGGGTGCTCGGGGAATCCCATGGGACGGTCGGTGGATGGCTCATGGACAAATGGCAGCTGCCCCCCTTGTTCAGCGAAGTGGCCACCTGCCACCATACCGTGAGCAAGGCATCGGAGGAAAACAGGCTGATCGTCGCGACAGTATCGCTTGCCGACCAGATAGCACGCCTCAGAGGGTTCGGTTTTGGAGGGGACGAGACCGGTGTGATACTAGAGGATACGGAGGCTTTCAGGACCATCCAGCAGGCTCAGCCTTCGATGGGCGAACTGGACATAGCCCGATTTATCATGGATCTGGACAGGACCGATTTTGACATAGCCAGCATCGAAGAGATGATGAATGCAACCTGAGAAAAGCCTTACCGACACAGAGTTCATTGCCTTAAGGGATTTCATTTACAAGAAAACCGGGATCCTCTTCAGCGAAAGAAATCGTTACCTTCTTGATGCGAGGACGCGGGAGATTCTCAGCCAGGCCAGGGATAAGAATGCGGTCTCCTACATCAGATCTCTCTGCGGCCCGGGAGGTGACCCACTTGAAGTAAACCGGCTTATTAACAAAGTCACCATCACTGAGACAAGTTTCTTCAGAGATCCGCACCAGATAGCCGCCCTGACCAAGAATGTGATCCCCGAGGTGGCAGCAAGGCACGAGCAATTTGGCTCCAGGCTTCTCAGGATCTGGAGTGCAGGCTCTTCTTCGGGTGAAGAGGCATATACCGTGGCCATACTCCTCGCCGAACATCTCAAAGGGCGGTTGAGCGACTGGAATATAACGATCTTCGCAACCGACATCAACGAAGACGCAATAGAGGCGTGTAAGGCAGGCGTTTACAAACCTTACACCCTTAGAAACGTGCCCCGTGATTTACAAGAGAAATATTTCCTTGCAACGTCCGATGGGAGATTCGCGGTTCGCGACGAGATCAAGAGACTGGTCTTTGCCGAAAGATCGAGCCTCACGGACCCCGCCGCTTGTAAAAAGTATTCGGGAGTTGACCTCATCCTTCTTCGGAACGTGCTCATATATTTTACGACCGACGCCAAGACGGCAGTCCTTCAAAGTTGCTATGAGAATCTGAGAGATAACGGGTACCTGTTCCTGGGACAATCGGAAACAGCCTTTGGCATCAACCATTCCTTCAAGCTCGTTACCTTTGTCAACGCCTTCGCTTACAAGAAACCACTGCCGAGATAGAAGCAGCCATCAGCTGTCAGCCCGCAGCCAAGCATAACGCAACATTATTCTGCCGACGAATAGCTGATGGCTGATACCTCTAAGCTGTTTCCTATTGAATGGAATGGCCTCTTGGTACATAATTAGTATCCAGTTGGTCTATTTTGCGCGATTCGATGCTATAGTCAAGGACTCAGGAGGGCCTGATGAAGGCTATTATCGCCGGCACATCGATGTTAAGTACACCCACTTTTGATAGGTGGAAGAAAACTGTCATCGAAACCCCTTATGGAGACGTCCTCCTGCGAAGAACAGCAGGGTATGTTTTTTTGCAACGCCACGGGACCCGGAACGTCCCACCGCACAACATCAATCACCTGGCAAACGTTTGGGCCCTGAAGAGCGTCAAGGCAAAGAAAGTAGTGGCGATAAACTCCGTGGGCAGCTTGCAGACCCGAATAAAACCGGGCTCCTTTGTCATTCCTCATGACTTTTTTTCTCTCTGCAGGGCCCCCACCTTCTTTGAAGAAGAGATGAGATTCATGGTGCCGTGGATGGACGAAGACCTTGCCAAAGGCCTCTATCGAGCCAGCCGCAAGCTCGACATGAGTGTGATGCTTGGAGGTATTTACATCCAGACTATCGGACCGCGCCTGGAAACCAGGGCGGAAATCAATTTTTTCAAGAGATTTGGCGACATCGTCGGGATGACACTCGCTTCAGAGGCTACCCTCTGCATGGAACAGGGCATCCCGTACGTCTCCATCTGTTCTGTCGACAATTATTGCAACGGCATCGGCGGAAAACGACTCACTGTCGCCCAGATGACCAGGAATGCCAAAAAGAGCGTGCAGGCTTTTGAGCGGCTGGTCAACGCCCTCATCCAGGAGAATGGCCCATGAAGCTTTTGATAAAGGACGTCATAGTGGATGACCGGGTGAGGGATATTTTTATAAGTGACGGCGTAATCGTCGAGATTTCCCCGAAATCGAGCCGACAGGCAGACAGAGTGATCAACGGGCGCGACAAAGTAGCCCTTCCCGCATTCATAAACGGCCATACCCACGCGGCGATGACGCTCTTCCGGGGTTTTGCGGACGACATGCCGCTCAAACAGTGGCTGGAACAGAAAATATGGGTGCTCGAGGCAAAGCTGACAGAAGAGGATGTCTACTGGGGAACGAAGCTCGCCTGTCTTGAGATGATCAAGAACGGCGTGACCGTCTTTAACGATATGTATTGGCACTTCGAAGCCACGGCACGGGCTGCCCGGGAAATGGGCGTAAGGGCTATTGTGAGCGCTGT
>JADGQN010000052.1 GCA_017881765.1 Syntrophobacterales bacterium
CTATAAGTACGTCGGAGTCGTGCCGACGCAACACCCACTCACGTGGGTACCCGGAAGAGGGGTACCCGTGTCCAAACACGGGTCTATGAATGAAGGCAACTTGGTATAAAGCGATATAAAAGGATGGGAACCCTCCCATCCTTTTATATTATCGCAGGGGAGACATTACTCCTGTAACGCAATGGCCTCGACGGGACACTCTTCCACGCAAGCCCCGCATTCCGTGCAGGCCTCGGCGTCAACCTTAGCCGAGTCCTCGACGGTTATGGCATCAACAGGGCAGACCTCGGCACAAGCGCCACATGCGGTGCAGGTTTCTTCGTCAACTTTTGCAGGCATCCTCATTACCTCCTTGTAGTAGGAATCACCGATATGTATAGATATTGCAAGACTACAAATGAATGTCAATAGAAAAATATCAAAAAATGCGGGTTTCGGTTTCAGCGCCTCCGGTCGATTGGTTCTGTTGGTCTAATTAGTCGGTCGCAGCCGTCTGCTGGTCCGCTTTTTGCAACGGCATCGGCGGCTGGAGTTGCGGAATTTGTCTGGCACAAACGATGGAACTATTATGGAGCTATAATTGAACTAATGAAACGACCCAAACATTTTTTTCTTGACACACAGCTTTTTTCCTAGTTAAATGAAAAAAACGCCTGGGTCGGATTGTGAGGATTGTGGGGAAGAGTCTGCGGCTGGTTTTTTCTATTTTCTTTATTTTGGTTTTTTCGTCCGGCTACGCCCTCTCTGCGGTTACGCACAAGGTAAAGAACGGCGATACCCTCGCGAGTATCTCCAAAAGGTACCAGGTCCCCGTTGGTAAGCTCAAGAACCTGAACGGACTCACCTCTAATAAGCTGAAAATAGGTCAGACGCTCATTGTAACCTCAGATGCCGGGCCTTCCGTAAAACAGAAGGATAAGACCAAGGGGCCGGCCAATAAGAACCAGCGAACAATAACAACCGCTAAAAACGAGATACCGGGCGAATTCATTCAGTATAAGGTGGAAAAGGGAGATACGCTGGAAAGCCTTGCTGAGAAGTTTGATCTTGAGAGCGATGATATCCTCGATCTGAATAACCTGAAAAAGAAACGGCTATCACCCGGAAAGGTCATCCGGTTGCCAAAACCTGAGGGCGACAATGATGAGATCATCGCTCTCGCACCTGAGGCGGGCAGTAGCCACCCGCTTAAGAAGTGGAACAATGAGGATGAGCGCGGTATGCTCGTAAAAGTTGCAAAGAGTTTCGCGGGGGCGCCCTATCGTTACGGTGGGGATTCGGTCAGGGGTTTGGACTGTTCGGCTTATGTGAAAAAGATATACGAGATTTTTGAGGTGCAGCTCCCAAGAACCGCTCGCGAGCAATTTTGTTCGGGCCCAAAAGTAGCCCAAAATGACCTGACCACGGGTGACCTCGTTTTCTTCAGAACGAAGAAGCGCGTCACGTATCCCACCCATGTCGGTCTCTACATCGGTGACGGCAGATTCATCCATGCGTCATCATACTGCAGGCAAGGGGTGAGAATAAGCAGTCTCTCGGAAGATTATTATGCCAAGAGATTTGTTGGCGCAGTGCGGGTGAAAACATTACAACCGGAGTCATCCGAGATCCGTACCTCTCCGAAAGAGCCCAATAATAGTTAGTAAGTGAACCTCCCTTTCATTGTATTGTGCCTTGCCGCCTTTGTTCACGTGTCGAGCTACTTACTGCTGGCCCGTCGCATCGAACCTTTCATGTACAATTTCTACGTCGTGGCCTGGTGGTCGTACATTGCCATGGTCGATGCGGCTCTGGCATTGAGAAGGAAACACTTCCTGATTCTTAATCGCGGTTTACCCTTTCTGCTCGTAATCTCCGCGGCCTTCTGGTGCATCTTTGAATTAATCAACGTGCGCATCCAGAACTGGTACTACATAAACATCCCTCCCATGCGGCTCATCAGATTCGCCGGCTACCTGTTTGCCTACGGCACGGTCATTCCGGGCATCTATGTCACCAAGGAGGCGTTCTCTGCCCTCTTGGGCAGCATCCGGGTGCGCCCCCTCTCCCGCAAGTTCAATCCTGCGTCCTGCGTGGGGCTGGGCGTCCTTCTACTTGCCCTCCTCATCTTATTTCCCTCTCAACTATTCTTTCTCGCGTGGGTCTTCTTGATTCCGATCATTGAGGGGTATAACTATGCCAGAGGCCGTTGGTGCTTCACGAGGGATCTGGAGCAAGGCAAGGCGGGTAACCTCGTCTCTTCGCTGTTATCAGGGCTTGCATGCGGGCTGCTGTGGGAGGCATGGAACTATTGGGCTATCTCAAAATGGGTTTACAGCGTGCCCTTCTTCGAGAGCCTCAAGCTTTTCGAGATGCCGATACCGGGTTATTTTGGTTTTGTCTTCTTTTCTCTTGAAACCGTCCTGGCCGTCAACTTCATCCGCGAGAGCCCGTTCGTAAGTAGACATCGCTTATGGATAGCCGCGATGGCCCTCGCATTCGCGTTTACATCATTTGCGGCAATCGACCGGTATACGGTCTTTTCATACACGGCCTATGTTGACCAACTCAGCTTCCTCCCTCAGAAGAAACGCGAAGAATTGAAGCGTGGCGGCATTGAAACGAGCTTCGCTATCGATCCGCGAGAACTGAATCAGGAAGAAAGGCAGACATTGGCGCTCCTCCATCTGAAGGGGTTGGGCCCCGCAAATCTTGAAAAGCTGCGAAAGCTAGGCGTTACATCGGTCAGCGAGCTTGAACGGATGACTGAAGAAGAGCTTTCCGCCGCCCTTGGCGAAAAGAATAGAGAGCGGGTGAAGGTCTATTTGAGGGCTGCGCAACAGTACCAGCCTTCGCGGTAATGCGGATATCACGGACCACCGCCCTCTCGTACCGGCCTTCTTCCCTGTATTGACTTCCTGCCCCGCATATGATGGAATACTCACAACAGAAGGACATTCTCAGAACAATGACGAAAAGGAAAGTAAAAGAAGAGCTTAGGAAACCTGACTTCCTGCTCGTAACGATAGGGCGTGTGACCGCCTGGGCTAAAGAGCATTTGAGGCTCTGTATCATCGGGGTGTCGGCACTGGTCATCATTGGACTTGCGTTAACCGCCTACAAAATGTACGAGGCCAGGGAGGATGACAAGCTGCAATATCAGCTCACGGAGGGCATCAGCGCCTATCAAGAATATGCAACGAATGGGAGCGGTCAGGCTCTCCAGAGGGCCGAGACGGCGTTTAAAGCGCTTTCTGCTTCCCGCCACGAAGGCGTGGATGAAATCGCAAAACTATATCTGGCCAAAATCTATTACACGCAAGGAAAGAGTGAGGATGCGAGGTCCCTCTACCTCGACGTAAAGAGTCGGGCTTCCAACAGTATTCTCAGGAAATTTGCGGAAGACGCACTGCAGCACTTCGGTCAACCCGCGAAATAACTGTCAACCTTATGAGGCTCACAACCCATCATTACCCGTGAGGGCTTACCCCGTAGGGAAGATTCTGTGTTATACCAAGTTGCATTCAAAAATACGACCCAGCCTTCGGCCGGGTACCCCGGGCGACCAGGAGGATAGCGATAGCGAAGCATCCTGTAAGGACGGAGGCGTACTTATAGTACGTCGGAGTCGTGCCGACGCAGGCAACGAAGAGGGGTACCCGTGTCCAAACACGGGTCTATGAATGAAGGCAACTTGGTATAAGTTCGGCAATGATCAAGACAGAGGAGGAGGACATGTCAGGAAAAACCCAAACGGTCACAACGCATCCCAGCATGGGGGCCATACCCGGTGCAAAGGGCGTAACCTTTCGCGTATGGGCGCCCCATGCTGAAAAGGTCTACGTCACCGGAACCTTCAATGACTGGAGCAAAACCTCGGCGCCCCTCGTCAATGAGCAAAACGGTTACTGGTCGACTGACGTGTCAGAGGCAAAAGTGGTAGATGAGTACCGATATTTGATTCACACCCTTGCTGATTGGAAGCTCCCTCCTCTTTCTCGCATTGACCCTTATGCCAGAAAGGTGACCAGCTCAATCGGCAACGGGATTATCTATGATCCTGAAGCCTTTGACTGGGGTGATGCTGCCTTTCACATGGCAACGGGGAATGAGCTCGTCATTTACGAGATGCATGTCGGCACCTTTAACGTGAAAGAAGAGGGGCAACCGGGCACCCTGGATAGTGCCATTGAAAAACTGCCCTACCTTAACAACCTGGGTATCAATGCCGTGGAAGTGATGCCGGTCGCGGAGTTTGCGGGCGACTTTTCGTGGGGCTACAATCCAGCGCATCCCTTTGCCGTTGCGGGTATTTACGGTGGGCCGGACGCACTCAAGCGGTTCGTGAAGGCGGCCCATGAGCATGGTATTGCTGTTATCATGGATGTTGTCTACAACCACCTCGGCCCCTCCGATCTCGATTTGTGGCAGTTTGACGGTTGGAGCGAAAACGAGAAGGGGGGAATCTACTTCTACAATGATCGTCGCTCGCAAACACCCTGGGGCGAGACGCGTCCCGATTATGGTCGGGACGAAGTGCGCCAATATCTGCGCGATAACGCCCTGATGTGGTTCGGGGAGTACCACGCCGACGGCTTACGCTGGGACATGATAGCCTATATCAAAAGCATTGACGGTAATGACGACAATCCGGCCAATGACCTCCCCGAAGGCTGGAGCTTGATGCAGTGGATCAACGTGGAAATCGCACAACGGTTTCCCGGCAAAATCAGCATCGGCGAAAGTATGAAAAATAATCCTTGGGTCATTAAAGATGTGGGAGCGGGTGGCGCTGGTTTCAACGCGCAATGGGATGCTGCATTTGTTCACCCCGTTCGCGAGGCCGTCATCACCCGCGATGATACATCCCGCGACCTGGGGGCAGTCAGTGGAGCTATCGAGCATCGCTACGATTTAGACGTCTTTCGGCGGATTATTTATACCGAGTCGCACGACGAGGTGGCCAACGGTCGGTCCCGCGTGCCGGAGGAGATTTGGCCCGGTAAGGTGGACAGCTGGTTTTCCAAAAAGCGCTCCACCTTGGGCGGTGCTCTTGTTCTTACTTCGCCGGGGATCCCGATGCTTTTTGAAGGGCAGGAGTTGCTGGAAGATCGCTGGTTCCAGGATAAAAACCCTATTGACTGGTCCCGCGCTGAGGACCAACACGGTATTCTCGGCATGTACCGGGATCTGATCTCCCACCGGCGCAATCTGTCGGGTGTGACGCGAGGGTTGTGCGGTCAGAATGTCCACATCTATCATTTTAATGATGAGGCCAAACTACTAGCCTTCCATCGCTGGGACAAAGGGGGCCCAACCGATAGCGTCGTCGTGGTGGTGAATATGACGAATCAAAACCGCGATGGGTATCCCATCGGTTTTCCGCAAGCCGGATTGTGGAAAACGCGCTTTAACAGCGACTCCTACAACTACGGCCCAAACTTTCACAACCATCCTACACCTGACGTCGAAACCCATGAGGAAGGAGCCGATGGACTGCCCTGCTCGGCCGAAATCGGCATCGGGCCGTACACCGTGGTAATTTTCTCGCAGGATGGATAGGTTCAGCAGCGGAGTGGGCTTTGCAGAGGACAATCGGTGAATGCCGGAGTCCTTCCGGACGATATCTCTGATGAAAGTGGGGTGTTTAAGAGTATGATGCGCAAACGGATTATCCATCAAAGTTCAAAGGAGCCCTCATCCGCCGATCAGGACTGGCTCGACCTGGGGCATCTAGCGCAGGTAGAGATTACGTCCGAGGATGCAGGACATCCCATCGAGTCGGCGTTGACAGCCGGCAGCGGGCCGGGCTGGCTGGCCGGCGAACCCGGGGAGCAGACCATCCGCCTGTTGTTTGACGAGCCGCAGGCGCTCCGACACATTCAACTCGTATTCGAGGAAGAGAAACGGGAGCGTACCCAGGAGTTTGTACTCCGATGGTCAGGGGACAGCGGGCGATCTTACCGGGATATTTTGCGTCAGCAGTACACGTTCAGCCCGCCTGGCGCGACCCGCGAGGTCGAAGACTACGTCGTCAACCTCCATGGGGTCACAGCGTTGGAGTTGAGGATCGTGCCCGACATAAGCAGGGGCGATGCCAGGGCGTCGTTGGACTTGCTGCGGCTTGCATAACCTCGATCCACTCCCGGTATTGCGGTGTAAGGCCTGTAGACCGACAGCCCGGCATGCGAACAGGCCCCCTATCGTTCAATATCGCTACTGTTTTGCCGGAAAGTAAAGGGAGATGGAACATGGATGCCGAGAGCTTGCCTCTGCCAAGAATACCCGTTTCCACTTACAGGCTGCAATTTAACCACCGGTTTACGTTCTCCGACGCGACAAAGGTTCTTCTCTATCTGGACGAGCTGGGGATTAGCGACATTTATGCGTCTCCCTACTTCAAGGCCCGCAAAGGAACCATGGTCGGCTACGACATTGTCGATCCCACGAGGCTCAACCCGGAGATAGGCACGGAAGCGGCCTATAATCGACTCATACGTGAGCTGCAGAAACGTAAGATGGGTCAAATCCTCGATATAGTGCCAAACCATATGTACGTCGGAAGCGAGGACAACGCCTGGTGGCTGGATGTCCTCGAAAACGGTCCGAGCTCTCCCTACGCGTCGTTCTTTGACATAGACTGGCACCCTGTCAAAAGAGAACTCACAAACAAGGTGTTGATCCCCGTTTTAGGCGAGCCATACGGGACGGTCCTGGAGCGCCAGGAGTTACAACTTATTTTCGAGGCAGGCGCGTTTTTTCTCTACTGCTATGATCGCAGGCTCCCGATGCTGCCTGAGACCTACGTAGATATCCTGAAGCACCGCATAGAGAAGCTGGAAACCCTTTTGCCTATCGACGATCCGTCCCTTGTAAAGCTTTTGAGTATTATGACCGCCTTCAGCTGCCTGCCATCATACATGGAAAGAGAGCAGTCCAAACGTGCAGAGCGGAGCCGTGAGAAGGAAATCATAAAGAAACGTCTTTATAAGCTCCATAAAGAAAGCCGCGCAATCCGGGACTTCATTGACGAAAACGTTCGCATCTTCAACGGGACAAAGAAAGAGTCTCACAGTTTTGACCTTCTGAATGACCTGCTCGGCAAGCAGGTCTGGCGGCTCTCCTATTGGCGTGTTGCCGCGGAAGAGATCAATTACAGAAGGTTCTTCGATATCAACAGCCTCGCTGCCATCAGGATGGAAGACCCCATAGTCTTTCAGAAGACTCATGAACTCGTCCTCAAACTTATCGGTGAAGGCAAAGTCACCGGGCTGAGGGTGGATCACCCCGACGGTTTGCACGACCCCTCCGAGTACTTCAAAAGATTACAGCGCGAGTGTTTCCTTCGGGTTCGACTCGCCCACACGCAAAGAGTGCAAGGTAAGAAGCCTAGTACCCCTGTCGAGGCGACCCCGGAACCTGACATTTTGAGGCAGTACGCCAAAATGGTTGCCTCGGATCCACAGCTCAAGCCTTTTTACGTAGTTGGCGAGAAGATTCTTTCAAAAGATGAAAAGCTGCCCGAGGACTGGCCTATTTTCAGCACCGTAGGTTACGACTTTCTGAATATGCTCAATGGCATTTTTGTGGACACGGCAAATGGCAAGGCCTTTGACAAGATCTATGAGAGATTTGTCCGATCAAAGATGGATTATCAAAACCTGGTGTATGAAAAGAAGCGATTGATCATGACCGCCTCCATGTCGATCGAGATCAACACGCTTGCTCATCACCTGAACCGTCTTTCGGAAAAAAACAGGCACACGAGAGACTTCACGCTCAACAGCCTCAGAACCACGATCACGGAGGTGATCGCCTGTTTCCCTGTCTACCGGACCTATGTTACTTGTGCCGGGGCGCATGAAGCCGACCAGTGCTATATTGAACAGGCGGTTTCGAAAGCAAAGCGGAAAAACCCGACCCTCTGTGAGAGCATCTTTGATTTTCTGAAAAATGTATTGCTGCTCAACTATCCCGACGACTTTGGGGAGGCAGACAAGATGGAGTGGGTAGACTTCGCCATGAGATTTCAGCAGGTCACGGGACCTGTGATGGCGAAAGGCGTTGAAGACACAGTTTTCTATATTTACAACCGACTTCTCTCCCTCAATGAGGTGGGTGGAAATCCGGAGGGATTCGGAACCGCGCTCGAGACTTTTCACGCACAGAACATAGAAACAACCAGGTCAAGGCCCTATTCTCTGATCACTGCATCGACCCACGACACAAAACGGAGTGAGGACGTCAGGGCGAGACTCAATGTGCTCTCTGAAATCCCCGGAGAGTGGCACCGTTGCCTATCCAGCTGGAGCAAGATGAACCGAAAGAGGAAGCCGGTCGTTGAGGGTCAGATGGTCCCGGACCGTAACGAGGAATACTTCCTCTATCAGACCCTGTTGGGCGTCTGGCCCACCACCCGAATGGCCTTCGCGGACCATAGGGAGTTTACGCAAAGGATCCGGGATTATATGTTGAAAGCGACCAGAGAAGCCAAAATCAACAGCAGCTGGATAAACCCTGATGCATCCTACGAGAATGCACTGCTGGCCTTTATAGATGCGATCTTGTTACGGTCGTCCTCGAACAATTTCCTGAAAGATTTTCCAGCTATTCAGAAAAAGGTTGCTTATTTCGGGATGCTAAATGCACTTTCTCAAACTCTTCTGAAGATCACGTCGCCGGGAGTTCCGGATTTTTATCAGGGCACGGAAATGTGGGACTTCAGTCTCGTGGACCCGGACAACCGAAGGCCTGTCGATTTTGATGTCAGGAGAAAGGCGCTTGAAAAGCTGAAAAAAAGAATGGCAGAGCGCGGAGAAGACCGGGGAAACTTAGTGAGAGAACTTCTGAGGACCTGGAACGACGGCACCATAAAACTCTACGTGACGTTTTTATCCCTTAACTACCGAAGGGAGAATAGCCTTCTCTTCAGGGATGGGGGCTATATGCCCCTTGCGGCGGATGGGAGTTTAAAAGAAAATGTGTGCGCGTTTGCAAGGTTTGCAGAGAATAACGCTGCGCTGGTTGTAGTTCCCAGGCTGATGACCCGTCTGGTCAAGAGTGTTAAGAAAATGCAATTCGAAGCGCGCACATGGAGGGATACCGCGGTTGTGATCCCCGATGAAATCTCAGGAGGCGCGTATCGAAACATTTTTACAGACGAAGTACTTACAGAGGTTGAACAGAATGGAACAAAGAGATTACCCCTCGCAGAGTTATTTGCGAAGTTCCCGGTAGCACTATTGGAACGGCAAGCAAATTCATAACTCAATCGAGCTACGCGCCGCCTCTTCTATTTTGCTCTTTCCAGTTCCTCCATGATCACGAGCAGGCTCTCGCTGCCTCCTCACCTGAAATAGGATGCGACCTTATCGTACGCCTTCCTAAGCTCGTCCCAGGCAGCGTCGGCCTCGGCTTTTGCCTTTTCCCACCCTTTTTCGCCTGCTGAGGAAAGGCCTTTCAACTTGGTTCTTGCCTCCTTCTGCTTCGCTTTTAGCCCATTCCAGCTTTCCTTTGCTTCTGCATCCAACTTGGACCCTTCCTTTTTCATCTTCTTATCGAGTGCCGCGATCTTTTTATCCAGCACCCGCAGCTCCTTTTCCAGGTCCTTCTTGTACGCTTCCATTTTCCCGGTCGATTGCTCGGGTCCCCCTGCAGGCTCTTTCATCTGTGCCTTTCCCTCTTGCCCTGCCGCCACGCCTCTTTTGAGCCGGCTCCCCACTTTTCTGCGCAGATACGAGTAGGGGCCACACGATCATAACCGCGCATGCAGCCAGCATCACCCCGAACAATTTGTAGGGTTTTATTCCTGCTACCTCCTCCGTTTGTAGTTGCGGTCGACCATCGTCTGGCAAATGCGAGTAAGGTGTGCTCGCGGGTGGCCCGGATCACGCGATACGTCACAACGCGGTCCGCATAATGACAGGCCGTTGGCTGGACATGGAAAAAGTCAATGACAATGATCTTTTTCGTTCTTATATTACAAAGCATAAAACAACTATGAGTATCATCTGTCGGGTGGCCCGAGCTGGCAGGAAACTGATAAGGAAGGAGAGAGAAGAGAATCATTATATTGGGAGTAGGTTACCATGGGTATGACAAGAGAAGAAAGGCTTAGACGCGCGCTTGCCAAGGAAGATGAGGAGAAGTCCTTCTATCTACAAGCGGCTTCACGGGCAAAAAGCGTCTTTGCAAAACGGATCTTCGAAGAGCTGGCGCTGGAGGAAGAAACCCATGGGAAAAGGGTTCTGGAGATCTTTGAAGGACTCAAGAAGGATGAAGCATTCAAGGAGTGGATCACCACGGTAAGCGGCCCCTCCAGGCTGGGAGAGCTTTTCATGGGGATTTCTCTGGAGAAGGCTGAGGGATGTGAAGATGACATTTGTGCCTTGCGGACCGGGCTCGAAATGGAGGAGAAGAGCGTTGCCCACTACGAAACCCTCGCGCAGGCCGCGGAGAGTGTCCACGAAAGGCGCTTGTACCTCACCCTTGCTCATGAGGAGCGGGGCCATTACCTCCGCGTCATGGACGCCATCGAGTATCTGTCCGACCCGGTGGGATGGCACTACATTCACCAGAAATCGATGGTGGATGGGGGATGATTGATCTTCCCCCGAAAAAGTGGACACCATTCAAGGCTCGCCTGATTACGAGAATGCGGTTTTTTTTCGCCCTGGCCCTTATCACCCTCAATAGCTGCGCAATGTACCATGAGAAACCCATCAACGATGCAGCGGTAGAGCAGAACCTCGCGCCGCCGAACCTGGAAGCCATTCGGGTACAGGCCCGCGAGATCAAGCATCCTATTCTGAAGCCAATCGATTTCGGAAAAGGAGACGGCCTATCCCCGCAAAAGGCAGCGGTGCTGGCTGTGCTCGCAAACCCTGTGTTACGGGCAGCCAGAGACAGGAGGGGAGTCGCCGCGGCACAGCTGCTGCAGGCAGGCATTCTGCCCAACCCCGGGTTGTCATACAGTCTGGACATTCCCACCGCGGGAGACACGGGAGGTACTGTCAACGCTTATGCCTTAGGCCTCACGTATGAGGTTATACCGCTCATCACGCGAGGAGCTCAGGTGGATGCTGCCCGTGCTCAAGCCGCCGCGGTCGACCTTGACATAGCCTGGCAGGAGTGGCAGGTAGCGGAGGGAGCCAAGCTGCACGTATATAATCTCGCTGTTCTTGAAAAACAACTGAGTGTGGCCAGAGACGAACAAAAGGACCTGCAGGGAAATCTCGACGTGGTCAAGCAAGCTTTGGATCTCGGGGACCTGACCGTTGTGGATCTGGCTGCCGCGCAGACGGCCCTGCAAAAGGCCCACGCCCTGGTACTTACGATCGACCAACAACGTGAACAGCAACGGCTATTACTGAATCAGTCGGTTGGGTTTCCGCCCAATCAGCCGATTGCCCTTCAACGGGACATAACGCCTCCTTCATACGAGACGCTCCTGCCCTTTTCAGGAATGACCCGGGAGCTGGAGGAGAGACGCCTCGACCTGCTGGCGCTCAGGAAAGGATATCAGAGCCAGGAAGCACGCCTCAGAGCGGCCATACTCGCCCAGTTTCCCAGACTTAGCATCGGGCTTTCGAGGGCGCGCGACACCAGCGACGTCGTGACTACCGGTTTCGGCGTTTCGATAGACGTCCCGATCTTCGACAGGAACCAAGGAAGGATCGCCATAGAGCGTGCGACGCGGGAGCAGCTGTTCGACGAATATATGGCCCGCCTCTTTGACGCACGGGCCGAGATCGCAGCAATTTTGGCGGACCTGCAGTCGATCGAGAAACAGATTGCCGCGGCGGAAGAAGCCATACCGATAGCCACAAACCTGATTCGAAATTATCGCCGTGCCTTATTGGAGGGCAACGCCGATGTCGTGACCTACTACAACGCGCGGAACGAGTTACTCTCTAAACGGATTGATGTTTTTAAGCTGAAGGGGGATTTGGCGGGCCGCGTCATTGCGCTTGAAATTGCCTCGGGCCAGTGCCTGGAATGCGATACCGTGGGAGGGCAACCACGGTGAAAAAGGCAGTGCGCCGTACGCTTCTGATCCTGATCGCGGCCGTGCTGGTAGCAGGAGCATATTTCTGGTTCTTTCATGGCGGAGCCCTCACGCACAAAGAGGGCGGCAAAAGTCAGGAAGCAAACGAAGCAGCAGCGCCGGTTGCCCGGGTGAAGACCGCTGCCATCAGGACCGGCACCATTGAGGAGATTCTAACTGTCTACGGAGAGGTTGTGCCCGCACCGGGGTCATTGCAGAGCGTCTCCGTGCCTTTTGAGAGCCGCGTGCGCCGCGTCATGGTGAACCTCGGGCAGGACGTTACGCAGGCAGAACCCCTCGTTGAGATTGAACCGAGTCCGGATACCTATCTTAAATTGCGTCAGGCGCAGAATCTCTACGAAACCACGAGACAGGCCCTCAGGCACGTGCAGGACAGATTCGACCTGAAGCTCGCCACCAACGATCAGTTACTGCAGGCGAAGCAGGCGGCCCAGCAGGCCGATCTCGATCTTCAGAGCATGAAACAGCGGGGTATCGGCGGGCCGCAGGAGATACCGGCCGATGTAGAGGGCCTGGTGAGCAGCGTCTCCGCGCAGGTTGGGGCCATCGTCCCCGCGGGGAACCCCCTGCTTCAGCTTGTTAAGCAGCGGCGCCTGGAAGCACGCCTGGGGGTGGAATCGGAAAATATCGAGCGGGTCAGGACGGGCATGCCCGTCTTTATTTCCTTCGTGAACGTACCGGCATCGCCCGCTCTGAGCGGGACGGTTCGAAACGTTTCGCATTCGGTCAATCCGGCGAGCCGCGTGGTCGATGTTTTTGTTTCCCTGCCTCAGTCGAGCAAGCTTCTGCTCGGCCAGTCCGTCCTGGGCAAAATAACCGTCTCCTCTGTTCAGGGGTTGGTCGTGCCAAGGGCAGCCGTGCTGCCGGAGGAAGAGAAGTTCGTTCTCTTCACCGTCGAAAACGGCCGTGCGGTCAAGCATACCGTGAAACTAGGCCTCGACAACGGGACAGAGATCAACGTTATCGCACCGGACCTCCGCGACGGTACGCCGGTAGTAGTTCTGGGCAATTATGAGCTGAAGGACAAGATGCCCGTTGCGCCTGAGGGCGGCGCTCCATGAGTATCATCGGTTGGGTGCACGCGCACCGGCGATCGGTCCTTTTCTTGCTCGCGGTCCTTATCGTTGGCGGTGTGGCCAGCACTTTTCAACTGCCGGTTTCCCTGTTCCCCCGCACAAATTTTCCTCGTGTCAGGATAAACATTGAGGCTGGTGACCGTCCGGCGGAGCGCATGGGCATAGAGGTAACGTGGCCGGTTGAAGAAGCTGTGCGTTCCGTTCCCGGGGTCCGCAACGTGCGCTCCACGACCACCCGGGGGAGCGCGGAAATAGCCGTCAACTTCGACTGGGGACGGAATATGGCGGAGGCTGAGCTTCAGATCCAGGCCGCTATAGCCCGGATAGCAGCCTCGTTACCTCAGGGCACTACCTTCACCGTCCGGAGAATGGATCCCACCGTCTTTCCGGTCATGGCATATAGCCTCACCTCCGACACGCGGTCCCTCGTCGAATTGCGGGATCTTGCGCTCTACCAGTTGCGCCCCATGCTCTCGACGGTAAGCGGCGTGGCCAGAACGGATGTGGCAGGCGGCGCACGGGAAGAATACCGGGTGACGGTGAACCCTTTCAAGATGGCCTCGTACGGCCTCTCCTTATCTGACGTGACAAAGGCGGTATCGGCGAGCAACGTGATCGAGGCCGTCGGCCGTCTTGAAGATCATTTCAAGCTCTACCTGGTCGTCTCTGATACGCGCCTCGCCGATCTTCAGCAAATCACAAAAATGGTGGTCCGCTCCGATGAGCACGGTGTCATACTCCTGGACGACGTTGCGACGGTAAGCAAGGCCGCGGCCCCCCAGTGGATTCGCGCGACGGCGGACGGCCATGACGCGGTACTCGTCCAGGTCTACCAACAGCCCGGTGGGAATACCGTAAGCATTGCCCGCGCACTAAAGGCAAAGCTCGAAGAGTTCCGGAAGCTGATTCCTTCCGGCGTCAAGATCGCTATGTGGTATGACCAGAGTGAGATGATTCTCTCCTCTGCGTCCAGCGTGCGCGATGCCATTATTATCGGCAGTCTTCTGGCGGCTTTCATCCTCCTCGTTTTTCTGCACAACATCCGGATCACGCTCATAGCGATGATCTCCGTGCCGGGGGTGCTGGCGGCTACCGTGCTCTTCCTCTACGTTTTTGACATGAATTTCAACATCATGACCCTCGGCGGTATGGCGGCCGCGGTCGGGCTCATCATCGACGATGGCGTCGTTATGGTGGAGCACATCATGCGCCGGTTACCTGAAGGGGGCGACGATTGGCTCGTGACGCAGGTCGGGGCAGCGGAAGAGGTCACAAAGCCGCTTGCCGGTTCTTCCGCCTGCACGATCATTATCTTCGCACCCCTTGCCTTTCTTTCGGGGGTGACCGGGAGTTTCTTCAAGGCGCTCTCCCTGACCATGGCTATAAGTCTGATGATTTCATTCCTTGTAGCGTGGCTGGCGACCCCTCTTCTGGTGCGCGCCTTGCTGAAACCCGGGCGCGAGCGCAAAAAGAGAGGCCCGACGCTCACGGACCGGATTCATCAGCGCTACGACATACTGATGAACTGGACGATGGAACACCGCTGGTTCGTTATGATTGCGCTCATCCCGCTGATCGCGGCGGGCTGGCTCGGTTACCGGTATGTGGGCTCAGGATTCATGCCCATCATGGACGAAGGAGGCTTTGTGCTTGATTATCGGGCGCTACCGGGGACATCTCTCACCGAAACCGACCGGCTTATCAAACAGGTAGAGGCGATTCTCCGCGCAACGCCTGATGTTGAGACGTATTCGCGGCGCACGGGCCTTCAGCTTGGCGGTGGGGTAACCGAGGCCGACCAGGGGGACTTCTTCATCAAGCTGAAGCCGTTCCCGAGACGGCCGGCCGACACGGTGATGGACGAAGTACGGACCAAAGTGCTGCAATCGGTTCCCGGTCTGAAGATAGAGCTGGCCCAGTTGATGGAAGATTTGATCGGAGACCTTACGGGTGTGCCGCAGCCGATCGAAATCAAGCTTTACTCGGATGACGGCGACCTGCTGAGCACGCTTGGCCCGCGCGTGGCTGATGCGCTCGGCGAGGTCAGCGGTGTCGTGGACGTGCAGAACGGCGTCATTCTTGCCGGTAATGCGCTGGACGTCAAGGTGGACCGCGAAAGGGCGTCCCGGGAGGGAGTTGACCCTGAATCCGTGACAGGGATACTTACGGGATATCTAACCGGTGTTGTCGCTACGCAGATACAGAAGGGCCCCAAAATGGTGGGAGTGAGGGTCTGGACACCCTCAGATGTGAGAGCGACGGAGAGGGACATTGAGAAGTTGCAACTACGCGCATCGGACGGTCACCTGTTTCCGCTCAGCCGCATTGCTGCATTGACGTTTGTTACGGGACAGCCACAGATCATGCGGGAGGACCTGAAGCGCATGATTGCGGTGACGGGGCGCGTGAGCGGTCGTGACATGGGATCCGCCATCAAAGACGTGAAGGTTCTCCTCAAACGGCCCGGTCTGGTCCCCAAGGAAGTCTATTACAGTCTCGGCGGACTTTACGAGCAGCAGCAGATCGCGTTTGCGGGCCTGGTCTGGGTATTTGCGGCAGCAGTGCTGCTCGTTTTTCTGCTGCTCCTTTTTCTTTATGAAAGTTTTGTCATCGCAACTGCTATCATGATAACTACACTCCTCTCGGTCTTAGCGGTTTTCATCGGACTCTGGATTACCAATACTGAGCTGAATATTTCCTCCATGATGGGTATGACCATGATCCTCGGTATTGCGACTGAAGTGGCGATATTCTATGTCTCGGAATATTGTGATCTCCGCCCGACCATGGATAAGAAGGCTGCGTTGATAGGGGCCGGCAAGAACCGTATGCGCCCTATAGTCATGACAACGCTGTCCACCATACTCGCCCTTCTGCCCCTTGCGCTCGGCATAGGAAGAGGCTCAGCCATGCAGCAGCCCCTTGCCATTGCCATCATCTCCGGCCTGGTGCCGAAATTACCGCTTGTCCTGATCGTGCTCCCGATAATGCTGACACTACAAACCGGCGCGAAAAAAGAACAGGGTGAGCCAAATACGCCCCGAGGTCAATAAATTCCCGCGCGCAAGCCCGTGTGAATTTATTTAGATACCCGCCATCTGGCCGCTGCGCCTTGACAATCCCAAAAAAACAGATAAAACTAGGAAAGTTGTCGCCCTCGCCCTTTCCCATCAACGGGGAGGAGAGGTGGGTAGCGAAAAATTTTACGAGTGAGGAAGAAGAATTCATTGAAAGCGCTGGTCACCGGAGGCACAGGATTTATCGGAAGCCATTTGACGGAAGCGCTTATTCGAGCACGAGTGCAAGTCCGCTGTCTCCTTCGAAAAACCAGCGATGTGAAGTGGCTGAAAGGTCTCCCTGTCGAATTCGTTCCTGGCGATTGTAATGATAAGGCCTCTTTGGAAGAGGCAGTGAGGGGTGTCGATTGGGTGTTCCATTTGGCAGGTGCGACCAAGGCGATCAAAGAGAAGACCTATTTTGAGGTGAACGGCCTTGGAACGGAAAATCTGATCCATGCTTGTCTCGAAAATAATCCTCGTCTTCAAAAATTCATCTATGTTTCCAGCCAGGCAGCGGCAGGGCCAAGTAGAAATGGCATCAACAAAAAGGAGTCAGACTCCTGCGAACCGGTTTCCGTTTATGGCCGGAGCAAGCGCATGGGAGAGGAATCGATTCTCGCCCATGCTCATGAACTTCCAGCTCTCATCCTTCGGCCTTCTTCTGTCTACGGGCCAAGGGATAAGGAAATCTTTGTCTTATTCAAATGCCTCTCCAGAAGGATCAAACCCTGTCTTGCAGGCCCGCGCCAATGCCTCAGCCTCTGCTATGTGCAGGATATTGTCCAGGGAATTCTGTTGGCCGTTGAGACTCAGGCAAAGAGTGGAGAAATCTTTTTCCTCTCTGATGGCAATGACTACCGGATGGAGGAGATCGGTGATATTTTTGCGCACGCAATGGGGATAGCTGCTTTACGTATCCGTGTTCCCAGACGAATGGTAAAGGGCGTCGCCTGTTTTTCGGAATATCTTTTTAAATTGTTCGGGAGGCCTTGCATCCTTAACAAAGATAAAGCAGAAGAAATCGTCCAGGAAGAATGGGTGTGCGACATTACAAAAGCCAAGACCCTCTTAGGCTTCGAACCAAGAGTTCCACTCCCGGAGGGGGCCGGATTAACCTTTGCATGGTACAAAAAAGAAAAATGGTTATAACATAAGAACGAGGTCGTCCATGGATATCTTTGAAA
>JADGQN010000053.1 GCA_017881765.1 Syntrophobacterales bacterium
AAATTTAAGGGTGCGGCCATCGTAGGCAACCGTAACATCGCCTTTAGCAGGTTTTGACCGTCCCTTGGTCTCCACCGCAAAGACGCCGTTGCGTCCAACCACGACATGATCAATATTGAACCCTTCTGCGGGAACGTCATGGTATACCCTGTACCCCGCGCCCATCAGGTTATTCAATTGCTGTCCCACGGCCATCTCGCAATCCAGGCCGAGGCGGTAAGCATGCCTTTCTTTGAGCAACCGCTGTAACCTCTTCCCGAAGAACAGCGTAAAGATGAACCAGATCAGACCGTAAATAATACCCATGTTGTCGCCTTGAGCTGCAACGCCAAAATGGCTCCTCGTGAGGTAAGACGCATAAAGAAAGAGTGGTATCGTAGACAGGGTCATTGCATGGCAGTCGATGCGGAGATTTAGGTCCTCGATTCGCGTGAGAAGCGAATGGCCTGGCCCTCTCAGTAAGTCGCGCGTCAACGGAGACCGGCGGCCCCTTCTTCTTGAGCTAAGGTAATAGAAGAAACCCGAGAGGATCATGAGGGGGCCGAGGAATATGAGGATGGGTATTAACTGCACGAGTATGGATCGCATGGTTACAGTCGGGTTTGCCCCTTTTTTATTTATCGGCTGCTGGAGCATCAGGGATAAGACAAAGTTGTCAGTGTGATTCGAGGAGCCGAAATAAGTAGCTCTCTCCCCCGCGGGTATGACATAATTCCAGCGTATGATAAGAAAGATCATCTCAGGCGGTCAGACGGGTGCTGACAGGGCAGCCCTCAACTTTGCTATCAAACAGAATATCCCTCACGGTGGATGGGTTCCTAAAGGCAGGATAGCAGAGGATGGGAGGATACCCGATATTTATCAACTTCAAGAAATGCCCACGGACAGCTATCCCGAAAGGACAGAGCAGAATGTCATCGACTCGGACGGCACCCTGATTATCTCCCACGGCATGCTCACAGGAGGGTCGGCGAATACGGCGGAGATGGCGAGAAAGCATGCACGTCCGTGGTTGCACCTTGATATGGAGAAAACCACGATGGATAAGGCTGCGCAGCGGCTGCGGGAATGGATTGCTGACAAAAACATCAGCGTGCTAAACGTGGCTGGTCCGCGACAGTCAGGAGATCCGGCCATTTACGATGTGACCACGAAGGTGCTGGAGACCGCAGCGGCGTGAGGAGCTAACGTCAGGGCGTGTTGCACCTAAGAAGCCTGTATCTGGTCAAATGCTGACTACTTCTTCGTGGGCAAAGCATATCTAAAATCCTGTTTCTCTTGAAGGCGTACATACTGGTAAAACTCGCAATTTGAGCAAGCACCGATTTTCTGGGCAGAGTCGACTTCGGGAAGGAAGGTTTTGGTCTCGTTGACACAATAAATCAACCGTTTCCCTATTGCGTCCTGTGGAAGCGTGTTGTATGTTTACGCAGAGAGCATAGCAGAGGGAAAGCTACCAATGTCCAGAAGCGTCATTGAGTTATCTTGCGCCAGTAAACCTGAGACCCTGAACGTGAGAAATCTCGTCCTGAGAAGGCTCCTCCAGGCGGCGTTGGTGGGCATGGTCTCTCTCGCCTCCATCCTGACAGGCACGATCATTTCCAGTATCTTTCTTAGCGGCATCGAGTAAATAGAACCTGCCTTATACCAATTTACCTTCAAGTGTATACCTTCGTTGTCGCTGCGTCCTTACAGGATGCTGCGCTATCGCTCTCCTCGACGTACTTCTAGTACGCCCGGGTACCCGCTCGCGGGCGGGGCTCCTCGCTGCCGCCCCGGGGTATCCGGCCGAAGGCTGGGTCGTCCAACTTGAATGCAAATTGGTATTACCTGCTCGCGATCTATGATCGGGAAAAGCGGTTAACTTCGCAAGGTCTGCATGAGAAGGAAGCGTCGGTACTGCCTTTTTTGCTCTTCCAGTTCTTCGGGAGACAACGTTCGGCCGTGGGGCAGGGGGCAGTCGATGTGGATGTACCTCAGCGGGTTTGCTCGCTCCAGGATGGATAGATAGCCCATTAGCTTCGTTAAGGAGGGCTTGTCTTTCTCGTGTTTCATAGCTGATAACACCAGTATAGCACCGCTATCTTTGTCTGTCACCTTGCCCTGGCGTTGCCGGTTACGACCACAAAGATCACTTGCGATGCAGCATGGGAGCAGCTACGCTTCTGTTGGCGTCCCGGACTAATACCAATTTGCATTCAAGTGTATACCTTCGTTGTCGCTGCGTCGCTCTCCTCGACGTACTTCTAGTACGCCCGGGTACCCGCTCGCGGGTGGGGCTCCTCGCTGCCGCCTCGGTTTCCATCTTGAATGCAAATCGGTATAAGCAGCGCCAATGGGCACAGCCGTTCGAGGGAGAACAAATTTACCGTCGCGTCCTTCCGCGGGCCCGATGCTTTTGCCCGCCCTTCTGTGGTACAATCGAAAAGGAAAGGACTGATGGAATGGGGGCAAAGGAGATGAAAAGACTTTTCGTTTACATCACCGTCGCGCTGTTCTTTTCTGCGGGCGCTGTTTTTGCAGGGGAGGGAGGCGGCTACGGGGCACAACCGTACGGTCCTGAATCGGGGAGCGATCCCCAGGCACAGGGGGCCAGACCCGATCCCGGCAGCCAGAAGAGCGCCGGCCCGACCTCCGTGAGCGAATACGGGCCGGAAGGCGGTCCTCGCCCCACGGGGGCAGGGCAGTCGTACCGGCAGGAGGAGCCGAAGAATCCTGTCAAGTCCCATTGGCAAATCGAAGGGGGCGGATCCGTAGGGATGGGCGTTGGGCACCGTCAGTAAAGGTCTCGGTGGGCGCCCAGTGGTACAGGCACAAGTGTGAGGTTGGCCCCACTGACTTGCTGTTATGAAGGTGTATGCTCAAGAGTGCGTTTGAAATGCCCGGCGTGCAACCTCCAAACCGCCGCCCTGAGGCTGTCGCCTGCCCCGGAAAAAACTGAATATCGCCGAGACGAGGCAGACAACTCCTGAAAAGCCGCTAACATCATGCACAGTACCGTGACAGCGGGCCACCAACTCGTCAGCGTCTCTTCCGATTTATAGAATGCCGTAACCGTGATGAAGAGCGCTATGGCAAATGCCGATGCAACGTAACCCGCCCATTGTGATGTCCTGTTCGTCTGCATCAATTGCCCCCCTAGACGTCCTTTTAGTGTATCTTCCCCTCTGAACGCCGCTTGTCCGCAAATGCTCCTAATAAATAATCCCTACGCTTCTTTTCCGACATATTACTTTGTGTCGACGAAGAAGGCAATCACGAAATAGTCATTTGTTGCTAGAAATGGCGGCCCGCGTGGTCACGGTCATGGCCCTGACCCCGCTCCCATGCGCTGCTCTCCCAGTTGTCACATGCGTCCTCTTCGCCGACCCATGGCGGGACGTCGAGGCAAAAATACTTGGCCAAAGCGAAAACGTAAGGCTCGTACATGCGCCGGAACTCCGAAAATCGCTCTTGAGCGTCGGGTGCTTCCCGGAGCTTAAAACCGCTCCCGATCAATACGTCATTCAACTTCGCCAGATCCTCTGGAGACAGCCGCTCTCCCGAACGCCGGTCCGGTGAAATGCCGAAGACAATGGCTAGATCGACGACTGCGTGGCGGGCAATCGCAAACGTCATCCGTGCCTGACGTTGCAAGCCGCCTTCAACGATGCTGGACACCAGGGCACTCGTATCGAGGATGGTCGTCAGCGCCCCCAGCCACGACTGATTCTCGTGGTGTGACCGGAAGTAGGCGAGAAAGGGGTAGGATAGGTGGCTTTCGAGCAGCTCGGCCGACCACTGCTCCCACTCGGCGAGAAGGCGTTGAAGCTCATCTATGTTGCCCTCAACAACATTTCTCCGTATCATCTCCGAGGCTGTAGCAGGCGAGCCCGCCCGCTCGTCGAGCATCGAAATGTTTACTTCACGACGCGAAAATGACTGGTTGAGCGCGGGCAGGTAACCGATGATCAGCGCCAGGAAGCCCAATCCTGTTCCGGCTTCCAGCACAGTGAGTGCCCGCGCCAGCGTGGTATGCGGGTAAACGTCTCCAAGGCCGAGGGTAAAAAAGTTGCTGCCACTGAGATACAGGTCAGTCGCGAGACCCGGGGTGGCTTGCGTGATATGAGGGGCCGAACCTGCCGCATATTGAAGGAGCCCAAAACCGAAGATGAGCCCGCCCGCCCATATTATAAGAAGAAGAATAAGGGATATCGGTCCGTAGAAACTGAGCAGGTTCTCCGTGCGTGTTTCCGAGGCGATCGCATAGAGCAGTCTCGACAGGGGTAGCCAGGTGTAATGGTAGAAAAGGCGCGTCAAACGGAATCGCCTGGTCACCCTGCGCGGGAGGATGATCGTTTCAAAAGCGTCCCACAGTATGACAAGGATGACCACAATTCCGGCTAGCCCGGCCAGAACCCTCATGCGCATCTCCCCGAAGAAACCGCGGGCCCGAGAAAGCTCTGTTTTTGCCGGTCATCCTCGACCCCGCCTTGTACAGAATGTATGGAGGTCCGTCGTCCTTGTCAAGTCGAAACCTCGGCGCAACCGGTCAGCGTCCCACGTGCATGTTTCCGCGAGAACGAATTTGAATATTCATTTTGTTAGGATTTAGAATTTCTCCTTCATGACCCGTGACCAGTGACCCAGTATTCTCTCTGGCTTGGCCAACTTCTCGTTTGATACTGACAGCGAAGTGTGCGATAAGTATAATGGAAGACTAATACCAAGTTGCATTCAAAAATACGACCCAGCCTTCGGCCGGGTGCCCCGGGCGACCAGGAGGATAGCGATAGCGCAGCATCCTGGAAGGACGGAAGCGTACTATCAGTACGTCGGAGTCGTGCCGACGCAACACCCACTGACGTGGGTCCCGGAAGCTATATGAATGAAGGCAGCTTGGTATAAGAAAGGCCAAACGCTGCACGGAGGAGGAAGCATGAAGGGTCGGACCGTGAAATGGCTTTGTTCCGTCATTTTCGTAACTGTTATTATGCTTGCTTCGGGCGTGATGGCACGGGCGCAGTACCAAGGGCAGGCGCCGGGGCAAGAGCAAGCGCCGGACCAGGGGCAAGTGACGGATCAACTACTGGCACCCAACCAGCAACAGGCACCGGACCAGCAACAGGCACCTGTCAAGAAGGAGAGATCGAAACCTAAAGAATTCAGAAAGACCTTCTGCGCAGAGGGCTCCGCGGCGCAGAGGTTCGATATGGTTGGCGCAATAAATTGCAATGAGGTGTGCAACAATGCCTACCAGGAGTATCCATGCGACCTGCAGCAACGGCTCGATGAAGGGTGGAAAATTACCTCGGTCGCCGTTGGCTCGATCGAGATCCTGAAAGATCCGTGTGAATGTAAGATAACCGGCACCGAGAGCGTCCTGGAGCGATAATAGGAAGAATAAAGAGCTCGTGCCTTGTTCTTCGTTCCTGGTTATTGGTTCGGAAAACGAAGCACGAAGCACGAGGAACGAAGAACGAAGAACTAGGAACTGTATGCCCCTACCACATCGAACATGGCGTGTACGTTCTCAGGTCTTGCATCATCGAGACTCGTAGCCGTATCCAGTATGAAGCCGCCGTCACGCCCCACCGCGTCTATCAGTTCCCTGCAATAACGTTTTATATCGTCCGGCGTACCGGTGGCAAGGAGTGACCCTGGCACGTTCCCTCTGATGCAGACCCTGTCTCCGAGAATCTTTTTGGCCTGTAACAGGTCGGTGGCCTCAAAGGTGTACATGGCCTTACCGGCTGGTATATCCTTGATAATTTCCAGACGGGATGTGTAGTCGCCCTCGATAAAGGGGCACGGTGTCAGGCCCTTGTCTATGAGCGCTACCATGAGTTCCCGCAGTGTGGGCCAGTAAAACCTTATGAACTGCTCTCCCGACATAAAGCCGTCGGCTCCCTTGTGGAGAGGGATGAAGACGCGTGGATTTCCGGAGACCCGAGCACCGGCAATGGCCTTTTCGATCATGAAAGGAAGAAATGTTTCGCACGCTTTGAGCACCATCTCCGGTCTTCGGTACATGTCGAGCATGATGCCCTTTGTGCCTCTGAAGAAGTCGCCGATCGTGTCGAAGGGGGCCTGCACCGAAGCGCCGACTTCTATCGGGAACCCTTCTTCTCTTGCCTTTTGAGTGAACTTTCGGTTGTAACCCATAACTCTCTTTGATTCCTCGCTAGCTTTTCTCAGCGTATCGAGGGCCTTCACCACCTCAGGCAACCCGAAGGCCAGTGTGTCAGCCACGATACTGCCGTAACTGAGCATGTCGTGGAGGGGCGCGAGGTTTTGAAGCCCCTCAAGGGCGCCGAATATCCTGGGCCAGTACCGTCTCACAATAAAGTCGGACGGATCAGATAAGAGCGCCGGATACTCTTCAGCCTTTACGTACTCCTCTTCCACAAACTGATAGGAGAGATTCGGGTCCAGGTTACGGCCCGGCCATCTGACCTGCTTGCAGTCAAGCGTATCGAGCAGCGGGCCAAGAAGCCTGTTAGTGTAAGGATTCTGTACCATATCTGACGGGAAGTCGGCGATTGTTTTCCATTGTGCGTCCCAGAGCTTCTCCGCGTCGTACATGAACTCCTGCATGGTGATGCCTGCATAGCGTGCAGGAAAAAAACCGTATCGGACGATGATCGGGATCCTGTCAGGGACCCTCAACTGTATGGCGTCCGTAATCCGTTTCTCGCGCGCAACGTACAGCAGTGCCTTGGTTTCAGCCATTTTTCACCCCTTTATTCCTGGGACACCCGTGAGCGGGTACCCGGCCTCCCCCTCACGCTCGCCGTGCTCGCTACATAGATTCCTTGCAGGCGGCGACGAGCCAGCAGAGGGCCACGCTTTCAAGCGTGGGTGAATGCATACGCTGGCAGGAATCTATCTTTGCAATTTTGCAACATACTGTCCTTTGTGATTTTTGTCAAGCGGTCTCTCCCCCAATTTTCCTATCATTTCGCGCAATAAAGGATTGACAAGTTGAGGAAAAACAAAGTAAAATAGCGGCGTCGTGGGCCAAACTATAGCTTTGCGTCAAAAGGCGTTGCATCAGGCTGACGTTGCTGGTATCTAAGATCGACTTGCATTCAAGATGGAGACCGAGGCGGCAGCGAGGAGCCGACGCAGGCGTACCTAGGGTACGTCGAGGAAAGCGATAGCGCAGCATCCTGTAAGGACGCAGCGACAACGAAGGTATACACTTGAAGGCAAGTCGATATAGGGCATCATAGGATGCCTTTTCATTTCTTACGCTAAGGGGTTGTGCGTGACGATACGGTTCAAGGGGCGTGAATATCCGGTTGAGGCCGGCGCAACGTTTCTCGATTTTTTTCGAAAAATAGGCGCGGCCGAAGAACGGGAAATTATTGCCGTCGAGGTGGACGGTAAGGGTCGCGATCTGTCGGCGCTTGTTGAAGAAGGGGAAATTACGCCCGTCTATATCAATTCCGACGAGGGGGTCTCCATACTCCGTCATAGTACCGCTCACGTCATGGCGCAAGCGGTTAAAGAGCTCTTCCCCGAAACGAAGATTACCATCGGGCCGGCCATAGAAACGGGGTTCTACTACGACTTTGATTATCCCCCGGGCTTTACCGAGGAGGATCTCCCGAAGATAGAGAAGAAGATGCGAGAGATCATCAATAAGGACATCCCCATCCATCGCAAGGTGCTCAAGAAAGCAGAGGCCATCGACCTTTTCAGAAACTGGGGAGAGAGTTTCAAGGTAGAGTTGATCGATGCGATCGCTGATGACGAGGTGAGCCTGTACTCGCAGAACGGCTTTACCGATCTGTGCAGGGGGCCCCATCTTCCGTCGACGGGAAAAATACCGGCATTCAAGCTGCTCAGTCTTGCGGGAGCTTACTGGAGAGGCGACGAAAAGAACAAGATGCTGACCAGGATCTACGGGACGGCCTTTCCGAGCGAAGAAGCCCTACAGGGCCACCTCACCCTTCTCGAAGAAGTGAAGAAGCGAGACCATCGGAAACTTGGCAAGGAGCTTGACCTCTTCAGTATTTCGGACGAGGTGGGGGCGGGTCTCGTGATCTACCACCCCAATGGCGCGCTCCTGCGCTACCTTCTTGAAGATTTCGAGAGAAAGGAGCACCTGAAGAGGGGATATCAATTTGTAATCGGGCCCCAGATACTGAAGGTTGACATGTGGAAGAAGTCGGGCCACTATGAGAATTATCGGGAGAACATGTACTTCACCAAGGTGGATGGGGTCGAGTACGGAATAAAGCCGATGAACTGCGTCTCCCACATCATGGTCTACAAGTCAGACATACGGAGCTACAGGGATCTGCCGTTGCGGTACTTCGAGCTGGGTACCGTTTGCAGGCACGAGAAATCCGGGGTACTCCACGGCTTAATGCGCGTGAGGGAATTTACACAGGATGACGCGCATATATTCCTGAGACCGGACCAGCTGCATGAGGAGATTTCGGCCATCATTGCCTTCGTCAAAGACGTGATGAGCCTCTTCGGCTTTGAGTATGAGCTGGAAGTCAGTACGAGACCCGAGGAAAAATATATCGGTACGATTGAGACGTGGGATAAGGCGGAAAGTGCGCTGAAAGAAGTACTGGACAGTGAGGGCTTACCGTATGATATAAACGAGGGTGACGGCGCTTTTTACGGCCCGAAGATTGACGTGAAGCTGAAGGACGCCCTCGGAAGAAAATGGCAGTGCGCTACGATCCAGGTTGATTTTGCGCTGCCGGAGCGGTTCGAGCTCTTCTACGTGGACAAAGACGGCCAGAGAAAAAGGCCGGTGATGTTGCATCGCGTAATCCTGGGAGCGATGGAGCGTTTCATCGGTGTGCTGATTGAACATTATGCGGGCAAGTTCCCCTTGTGGCTTTCGCCTCAGCAGGTTGTTGTCATGACGATCACGGATGACCAGATCGATTATGCTAAGCAGGTGCATGAAGCCCTGATAGCGGAGGAGATACGGTCTCAGCTTGATACGCGCAATGAAAAGCTCAACATGAAAATACGGGAAGCAATCATGAAAAAGATCCCGTACCTTGTGATTACTGGCAAAAAGGAAGTTGAGGAGAACAGATTATCCGTTCGAAGCCGGGATGGTGGAGAGCAGAAAAACGTGACGTTGGCCGATTTTGTGTATAGACTGAAGGAAGAAACTTCAAACAGGAGGTGACGTCCATACTACCAACTAGAGAAGTTAAGGACCAGACTAATATCAATGAAAAGATCAGGGCGAGAGAGGTCAGACTGATCGACGAGGATGGGAAACAGCTTGGGATTGTTCCCACATCTGAAGCCCTGAGGTTGGCTCGGGAAAAAGAATTCGATCTTGTAGAAATATCGCCCAAGGCAACGCCGCCGGTATGCAAGATAATGGATTATGGGAAGTTCAAGTACCAACTTGCAAAGAAGGCTGCTGAGGCCAGAAAGAAGCAGACGGTCATACAGGTAAAGGAGATGAAGCTGGGCCTCAAGATAGAGGAGCATGATCTACAGGTCAAGCTGAGACACATGAAAGAGTTCCTAGCCGACGGGGACAAGGTGAAGATAACGGTCATGTTCAGGGGCCGGGAAATCCTGCATAAGGACAAGGGGGAATCCCTGGCGTTCAAGATAATAGAGCAGCTGAAAGGTACCGGCGACCTCGAACAGAAGCCGAGATTTGACGGACGGAATATCATTATGATATTCGCGCCGGTGTGAGGAGGAATGTTATGCCGAAGTTAAAAACCCATAGGGGCTTGGCCAAGAGAGTAAAGATAACAGCGCGCGGCAGGATCAAGAGGGCCAGGGCTTTCCACAGCCACCTGCTTTCTTCGAAGTCGCCCAAAAGGAAAAGGAACCTGTCCAAGGGGATCCTGGTCCATTCTACACAGGAAAAGAGGATGAAGAGCCTGGTGCCATACCTGTAACCGGACCAATAGGGTCCGGGGTCCAGAAAAAAGCAGAGTCAGGTAATGATGACCATGCAGACGTGGCACAAAGGCGTGAAAAATAGTGGAGGAAATGGGAAATGGCTAGGGTAAAAAGAGGAACCAAAGCACGAGCAAGAAGAAAAAAGATCATGAAGCTTGCCCGGGGCATGTACTCAGGCCGGCACAGGCAGTATGCGGCTGCCCAGCGGGCGGTGGCCAGGTCGCTCAAGTACGCGTACGCGGGAAGAAAACAGAGGAAACGGGATTTTAGGTCTTTGTGGATCACACGGATCAATGCTGCATGCAGGGCGTATGACATGCCTTACAACCGGTTTATTCACTCCTTGAAACTTGCCAATATAACTCTGGACCGGAAGTCGCTGGCCACCATGGCTGTTGATGACCCTTCCGGCTTTCAGAGCCTTGTGGAAAAGATGAAAGGGGCCGCGCTGCAGTGAGGGTGAAGCAGGTTTGGACGTTAAGACACTCAAAGAGAAGGCCGTAGCCGAAATCTCCTCCATAAAATCCGTCGAAGACCTCAAGCGCGTGGGAACCACGCTGCTTGGCAGAAAGGGTCTCTTCTCGGAATATCTCCAGGAGTTAAAGACCGTAAACCAGGAGCAGAGGAAGAGCCTTGGCCAGGCGATCAATGAGTTGAAGGGCTGGGCCGAGGCAAAGCTCCAGGAACTGGAAGCGCTCTACAAGAAAGAGGAACAGGAACAGAAAGAGCGCGAATCCCGGGTTGACATTACCATGCCCGGCAACAGGCCGCTTTTAGGCAAAGCCCACCCCATAACGCTTACATTCCGGGAAATGGAACGCATATTCTCCTCCCTTGGTTTTGAGGTAGCCGAGGGTCCGAATATAGAGCTTGATTATTACAACTTTGAAGCGCTCAATCTCCCGAAAGACCATCCGGCGCGGGACATGCAGGATACGTTCTACGTGGCGCCGGGAGTGGTGCTGAGAACTCATACATCACCCGTGCAGATCAGGGTGATGGAGCGGCAGCTTCCTCCTATCAGAATTATCGCGCCAGGGGCAGTTTACCGGCATGATCAGGACATCTCTCACACGCCCATGTTTCACCAGGTGGAAGGGTTGATGGTAGACCGGAACGTGCGGTTCAGCGATCTCAAAGGGATTCTCACCATCTTTCTGCATGAAATGTTCGGGGAGAACGTGCCGTTGAGGTTTCGGCCGAGCTACTTTCCGTTCACCGAGCCGTCCGCCGAGGTAGATATCGGCTGTGTGATCTGTGGCGGGAAAGGCTGCAGAGTTTGCAAAGAGACGGGCTGGCTTGAAATCCTTGGTTCGGGCATGGTGCATCCCGAGGTTTTCCGAATCGTGGGCTATGATCCGGAGGAGGTGTCCGGCTTTGCTTTTGGTATGGGAGTGGAACGGATTGCCATGATCAAGTATGGCATCGACGATATCAAACAGTTCTATTACAACGACGTCCGTTTTCTCGCGCAGTTCTGAGGTCAGGCGATGCGGGTTCCCTTCGAGTGGCTGAAAGAGTTTGTTCCCATTGACGTGGGTGCCTCAGACCTCGCCAAACGGCTCACCATGAGGGGCTTTGAGGTTGAGGCGGAAGAGGCTGTCCGACCTGCCTTCAGCGACGTCATCGTGGGTGAAATTCTTGACATAGACCGTCCTGCGGGAACAGAAAAGCTCCTGCTCTGCAAGGTGGATATCGGCAGGGATGTACTGCCGATTGTCTGCGGCGCCCAGAACATAGCTACCGGCAATAAGGTGCCCGTTGCGCTCCCGAATACGCGACTTGCCGACGGCACTGTTATAGAAAAGCGAAAGGTCAAGGGTATTGAGTCCTATGGCATGCTCTGCTCCGAGCGGGAACTCGGCCTTTCCGATGATCACAGCGGCATATTTATTCTGTCGGATGAGTTTCGCGTAGGCGACAGCCTTAGCGATGCACTCGGGCTCGCGGACACCGTGTTCGATGTGAATGTACCCCCCAACAGGGGCGATTGTCAGTCGATCCTGGGCATAGCCCGTGAGGTAGCCAGCATTCTGAACAAAAAGGTAACTCTGCCCTCTTTCACGCTTGTGGAGAAGGAAGATCCCGAGCTTCGGATGAGTCTTGCCGTGCTCAGCCCGGATGGCTGTCCCCGTTATGTATTGAGGATGATCAGGGACATTGCCATTCTCCCTTCCCCCTTCTGGATGAGGAACAGGATCACGAAATGCGGCATGAGACCCATCAGTTCCATAGTCGACGTGACCAACTACGTCATGGTGGAACTGGGCCAGCCGCTCCATGCATTCGACTATCAGAAGCTGGCCAGGGCGCGTATTGAAGTGCGCCTGGCAGGAGAAAAATCTACCTTTCGCTCTCTTGACGGTGTCGATAGAAAGCTCGAAGAGGGTGATCTCTTGATTTGCGACGGGGAAGGGCCGGTCGCCCTTGCCGGCATCATGGGCGGTGAGAATTCAGAGATTACGTCGGTAACAAAGCACGTCGCGCTTGAGAGCGCATACTTCAACCCCCTCTTTATAAGAAGGACGGCACGCAGGCTGGAGCTGAGATCGGAGGCATCGTTACGGTTTGAAAAAGGCATAGACATAGCGAACGCCGATTTTGCCGCGCAAAGGGCCGTTTCGCTCATGCACCGGATCGCAGGCGGTACCGTTGTTAAAGGGTCGAAAGAGTTCTATGAGAAAAAGGAACCCCGCACCATTTTTGTCAACCTTAAAAAAGTGGGCGAGCTTATCGGCATGCCGATCGAGCGTGAGGACATCATAAAGTCCCTCCAGTCGATAGATATCCCTGTGGTTAAGCGTGAAAAGGAAGGGGTGGTGGTTTCGGTGCCCCCATTTCGGCACGACCTCGCCGAGTACATGGATATCGTAGAGGAAGTGGCGCGCATCATCGGATACGAGAATATTCCGGCTACAGTGCCGATAAGTCGGCTTATGCCGGTCAGGCAGCAGAAGATGAGTCTAACAGCGAGCCTGGCGAAGCAGTATTTTGTTTCGTCCGGATTTTATGAGGCCATCAATTACGGGTTCTTCAACGAGAAAGATATTACCAGGTTCCTGATCCCTGAAGGAGATACGCGGAGCCGGTGCGTCTCCATACTGAACCCTATTTCGCAGGAACTCGGAGTGATGAGGACCTTGCTGTCGCCGGGGCTTCTCGAGAGCCTTGCCTACAACGTCAATCGTGGTATAAAGCATCTGAGGATGTTCGAAGTGGGAAAAGTCTTTTACAAAGCTGATGGCACCGATTCGGATTCCGAAGCACGACCCAGCCTTCGGCCGGGTACCCCGGGCGGCAGCGAGGAGCCCCACCCGCAAGCGGGTACCCGGGCGTACGCGGAAGTACGTCGAGGAGAGCGACGCAGCGACAACGAAGGTATACAAAGGAAGGCGAATCGGTGTGAACCTTTGCCACAAGAACCCGTCTTCGCGGGTCTCGTGCTGACAGGCAGGGAAAGGGAATATTTTTGGAAAGGTGCTCCTCCCGAACTCGATTTCTTTGATCTGAAGGGGGTGCTCGAAGGAATGCTCGACTCTTTCGGGCTCTCGTTGGAAGTAAAGAGAAGCGAGGAGCCATTTCTTAACAGGTATAACGCTTCGGACCTGTTTATTGCAGGTGTCAGAGCAGGATGGGCGGGGGAGTTGAAGCAGGAGGTGCTTGCGGCTTACGGGATTGAGCAAAAGGTATACGCGGCTGAAATCGATCTTACGATTGTGGCGGCGCAAGGGCTCGAGGAGAGGAAGTATCAGCCTGTACCTCGCTATCCCAGCGTGATCCGCGACTTCTCCTTTATCATTGAACCGGGCATATCCGTAGGAAGCCTGATCGATAACATCAAAGCGGTTTCTCCCCTCATCGTCTCCGTGGGCGTGTTCGACTTGTTCAAACGGGAGAAGACGAGTGTCGCTTTCCGCGTGACTTTTCAATCTCTTGAGGATACACTACGGGATGAAAGCGTGAACAAGTTGCAGGAGATAATTATTCGGAAACTCACACAAATAGAAGGTGTAAAGCTTAGAGCGTAGGGGGTAAGCATGACCAAGGCGGATATTATAGCACACGTGTATGAAAAGCTCGGTTTTTCTAAGAGGGAATCTTCGAACACTGTTGAGTACTTTTTTGATATCGTCAAGAGTTGCCTTACAGGTGGAGAAAACGTGAAGATCTCGGGACTCGGGAACTTTAACGTGAGAAAGAAGAAAGCGAGAAAGGGAAGGAACCCGCAGACAGGCGATGAGATTGAGATATCACCCAGGACGGTATTGAGCTTTCGGCTCAGCCAGGTATTGAAGGATGAGCTGAACGACAGACGAGGGAAATGACCCTGGATGTTCCTGATAGGGTTTATTACAGGATAAAGGAAGTATGCACGCTTACCGGTCTTAAGCCCCACGTACTCCGTTACTGGGAGCAGGAATTCAGGGACATAAAGCCGGTGAAGAGTCCGAGCGGGCAAAGACTTTACCGAAGAAAGGATCTGGAGGCAATTTTCACGATTAAGGGATTGTTGTACGATAAGAAGTTCACGATCGACGGCGCCAGGATGTACCTCAGCAGACAGCGACGGGTAATGGACGAGATCAAGGCAGAGCTCAGGGAAATCGTTGAGCTCCTGGAGAGAGGAACATGAACACAAAAAAGATCATGGTTTTTTGTTTGGCTCTAGTAGTAGCCGGTTTTCTGGGGGCTTGCACCGGTCCGGTGCATCTGGCCAAAACTGAGAGCGAAGGGCTCAAGACAGGATATCAGGACCCCGAGCTGACAGCACTTTCCAGTAAGTATAATTCTGTGCTCAGAGAGATCTATGCCAGATACACCGGCAAAGGGATGGGCGTTGCCAAGGAGGGGCTTGGATTCACGTCCTTGAGCGACAACCGTGGAAGAAAGCTCTATTACCTTTTTGTTGAGACCCATCACGAAGAGTGCAACTTCGATAAGAACACGACGACCGGTCAGCAGAGACTGCAGGTTGTGCTTCAGCGCTATTTCGAACCGGAGCTCAGGGTGTTAACTAAGAACGATTTAGCGCCCGGCGACATCGGTGGGCTTGCTTTTGGAGTCTCGTGGGCTGTCCGGGATTTCTATCAGTGCGACAAGTACGGCGGGTTTGTGGAATACGTCATAGCCTATATAAGTAAGAGCGACTTTCACGCCATACTGGATGGAACGAAGACAGTCAGCAGCGTTTTGGCCAATGCCGAGGTCATCACAAGCCTCGATCTTCAACCACCGACGAGCATCAAACTCAAGTACCAGTGAGACAGGTAAGAGCGGACTAAGACAGGTAAAGACCAAGAACAAAGGTAGAGGTAAGAGCAAGAACAGATAAAAGCTAAAGCGAAGGTAGAGAGAGGCAGTTGGTCGCCTTTCTCTACCTTCTTTCGTTCTTACCTCTACCTGTATTTGTTTTTGCCTGTTTTATCCTACTTCCCGAACAGACTGACCCCTGGAAATGGCGCCGGGGTAAATGAGAGTATAAAGACCACGAGCATCAGGCACGCAAGAATCTTTCGCGGCCCGTCGAGCGGGGTCTCGGAGTCGAACGGCTCAGGGTGACGCATCCCGAATACGAGAAGGAGAATGACGAGCATAAGCCAGCCCGGGTTGTAGAACAGGGCAAGCAGAACGAGCGCGAGCATTGATGCCGCGAAGGCCCACTTGCTTTTCTGTCCGAACACGGCGTATACAACGTGCCCACCATCCAGTTGTCCCACGGGCAAAAGATTCAGGGCGGTCACAAAGAGCCCGACCCATCCGGCATAGCCCAGCGGGTGGAGCATGACGTCTTGATTGGGTGGAAGTTCGCCAATGATAAGACGCTGAACGAGCTTCAAGAGCAGTGGCTCACCGAGCCTGAATTCATGCAAATTCTCGTTGATAGGGGCAACGGTTGAAAGCCTCATGCCGAAGAAGAGGCACGGCACAGATAGGATGAAGCTCATTAACGGGCCCGCCACTCCGATGTCGAACAAGGCCTTCTTGTTGATGATGATGCCCTTCATCTTGATGATCGCTCCGAACGTACCGAACGGAGACAAGGGAAAAGGTATGAAGTAGGGCAGGGTGGTAGGAATACCGTATCGCCTGCTCATCGTGTAATGGCCCATCTCATGCGCAAGCAGGATGGTCATGATAGGGACGCAGTATGATATACCGTCAATAAAATATTTCGGATTGAAGGAGTACCTGGCCGCGACGAAATAGGTTGAAACGGCCGTAAGCACGAAAAGTACGATATGCTTTATCACTTATACCTCTAAAAGCCCGGCTTCGAGGCGAACTCTATCGTACTTCGTGCCTTTCTTTATCAGTGCATCAAGGTGCGCCAGCATACCGAGGAGGGACACCAGTTCCTTTCTAGAAAACTTCGCGCTCGTTTTTGAAAGCTTGAATGCGTAATACGGTTTCTGATACGGGAAGTACTGTTTCTTTTCCTTCGGCGTGAAATCAAGACTCTCTTTCAGAGTAGGGAAGGTCTTCGAAAACATTTTGTAGTCCATTTCGCTTGTGACCAACTCCTCCATGTCCTTTGCCTGCAGCAGGAGCCGTATCTGTTTGACGATAAAACTCTGGACCGCGAGGATATGGACGCCTTGCGCAAGCAAGTTCTCCAGAGTGGCGATTAGCTCCTTGTGGTTCTTTTGCGCCATAGCCTCGAAGAGCGTGATCAGACTGTCCTCATGCGTTTGCGTAACCACGGCCGCTACGTCCCGCACTTCTATGGTTTCCTTGTCCCCAACGTAGTCGAGGAGTTTGCCCATTTCCGTCTCCAGAAGAGACTCGTCTTTGATCCTCTCCTTCAGCAAGGAGAACGCCTTGTCCGTCATTTTCTTGCGGCGTGCGCGGGTGGACGAAAGTACGCGTTCCCGTATGCGCATTTCTCTGTCTTGCTCCATCTGTATCGGAGCGCTGCCCAGGAAAGAAGGCACGTCAGGCTTCGTCCCTGAGTAGTAGACAATGAGACTAATCTTCTCCTTCAGGATAAGAAGCTGATCCTTCACGGCTTCGAGCAGGCTGCGGTCCGGATCGAGCAGGGCAAGAACGATGTTGGTATCGATAAAAAGAGCCGACGCCTTCTCGGCGACCCCGGCTTTCATGGTCGGTCCTGAGAGCACTACGATTTTCGGGTTTTCCAGCCATTTCCTGGCGAGAAGCGAAATATCCTCGACAAGACTATCCTTCGAGCCGATTGCAACGATGATCTCTCCCATGGTGCTTAATAGTACTACTGCGACGGCCGGTTTTGCAACATATAAGAACCTGTGCAGGATGAAAAAACCATTTCCATTTTCGGTCAAATTCTGGTATTGTAATAGTCACGGGAAGTAGCTCAGCTTGGTGGAGCACAGCGTTCGGGACGCTGGGGCCGCAGGTTCAAATCCTGTCTTCCCGACCATTTTTCTCTGTTA
>JADGQN010000001.1 GCA_017881765.1 Syntrophobacterales bacterium
ACGCTACTCACGTCGCTCTCACCGTTGTTAACCGTCGAATCAAGACGGGCATAGCCGAGGGTTCTCGCGGCAGTAGCGCCTGGGTTGGACCAGTTTAAGGTGACTGCCAGGCCCGTCTTGTTCTGTATCGCAAAGAGCCCAGACCTGGTGTCAAACGTCACGCAGTATCCTGGGCCCAGCTTTGACTGAATCTGACCTGCGAGTTCCGAACCCCGGTAAATCCCTGAATCAAGCGTCACCGGAGACCCGTTCAGATAGAGGGTATTATTACTCGAATCGATAACCAAGGCGTAGTTGCCTGTGTCGGCGAACGTATCCCCCTTATACGAGTTGGCAGGATCTTCGTACAGTACCTTGCTTTGGTCGTAAAAGAGCTCTTGACCGGAAAACCCTGTTGTGCCCAGCTCGGCCTGGTCGACATAGGCATCTATTGGCTGGCGGCCGCCCAAGGGCACTTTGTAATTAACCGAGTAGTCCGGATTGAGATCATACGGGGCCTGGTTTGCCCTCGTACCGCCAAAAATATACGTGTTGGACAGCTTGGTGTTCCCCAGCGTCACGAGCTGCTCGATGATATTTTCGACTGCTTGCGCCCCGGTTTTTCTGTCAGCGGGAGATATGGTATCGTCCGAGTACTGAAGGGCTAGCTGTTTTGCCTGAGTCAGGAGGTCGTTGACGTTGTTGAACGTGGACTCATACATACCGCCAAGGGTTTTTATGCTCGCGAGATTGCGATTGAGTTGCGTATTCACGCTTTTCTGAGCATCGACCAGGGTGGCCTTGGCGTAGACCACGGGATCGTCCGACGGACGCTCAACTTTTTTCCCGCTGGAGAGCTCGCCCTGGATCTTGTTGATCCCACTCATGGCTGTCTGCACGCTCGTCTTCAATCGGTCAAATATTAACTTATCCGTTACTCGCATCTACACACCCAACCATCTCATAGCAGGTAATTTATGCGCTACCTGTAGCGGTCCCAACCATCCCGAGTAAGGTAACCAAGAAATCGTCCGCGGTTGAAATCAGCCTTGCCGATGCCTGATATGCGCGCTGATACTGCATTAGACTCGTGAGCTCTTCATCCAAAGAAACGCCGGAGACCGCTTGCTGCTGTGCCGTCAAAGTGCTCATCGTGTTGGTCTGGTAAGTCACTAGGTCCTGAGCATTCGCCGTCAGTTCGCCGACACTACTTAGCGTGGCGGAGACAAAATCGACAGGCGTCACTTGTACGGTATTGCCGTTCACGGTGAACGGCAGCTTGGCGTCCCCCAAGCCCGCGATACCAAGGACAATGTCGTTGTCGGTCGGCCGAGCGAGCGAGGACGTGGACGCAATGTTAGTTACATCGTTCTTAACGTCGTCGCTTACGTCCATTTCGCCGGCATAATCCCCCGTCAGAGGCTTGAAGAAGGCTACACCCGTAGTCTGATTCAGGTTGTATCCCGTTTCGTGAATCTGATTCACCTGCGTCGTCATCGTTTGAGCCAGAGCATTAAGCTGGTCGACGAAGCCCTGCGCATCCACATCCCGCTCCTGAAGTAAGGATCCCAGGGTACCGGTTTTCACATTGGACGTGATGTCCGAAAGATTACCCCTGGAGTCCTCCCAGTTGATCCGAAAAGAGCCGGTACTGTTGGGATCGGACACTTGCAGGTTCCAGTGGCTAAGCCCGTCAACAAGCGACCTACCATCGGCCGTCAATATGGTGATACCGCCATTGCCGTCCTCGAAGGAGACGATACCCAGTTCTCCGGAAAGCTGCTTGACAAGCTCTGTCCGCTGGTCCAGGTAGTCATTTGCCTGCCCATCCTTTCCCGCTTCCCCTATGCGCTGGTTAAGTTCCGCAATCGTAGTCGTCATTCTGTTGATGTTGTTGACTTCTTGCCCCACCGAACTGTTAATTTCATTCTGTAACCCGCGTAAGTCGCTGTAAACAGAGCGTATGCCACGTGCCAGATTCTCGCCCTGCGTCTCGAGGGCTACGCGCGACGGAACGCTTGTGGGGTCGGTAGAAAGGTCTTGCCAGGCATTGAAAAATCCAGTAAGGTTCTGGGTCAGCTTTGAGTTGTCTTCATTCAGAATACTCTCCATCTGCCCGAGGTATTGTGCCGACGTCGTCTGGAACTGCAGATCCGTGTTTTTCTTCATTATAGTGTCGTTGAGATATTTGTCGACAAACCGTCGTATCTCCGACGCCTTCACTCCGTTGCCGATTAGACCGGCAGACGAGGCGTCGGGGGTGGCCGTTTGAAGTACCGACTCCTCACGCGAGTACCCCGGGGTGTTGACATTTGCCACGTTGTGAGAGATAGTCTGGAGAGTTAATTCGTTGGCTAAAAGGGCACTCTTACCAATCTCAAAGATGGAGCGCACTCCGGCCATTTATACTTCCTTTGAAAGTACCAATGAGAGTGGTTCGCGGCGCCTTCCGTACGATGCCCTATTAATGAAGCTCACCATCTTCTCGATGGAGGATTTCACGTGGTCCATGGAAAAAGTGAGCAGCCGCATATTTTTGTCCAGTGCCGTTTTTACCTCTTTCAACGTCTGCTCAAAATCCTTGCGTAAAACAGCCCACTCTCTCGAAGGGGCATCGAGCGGGGCATGGTCGGCCGCCATCCTCTCCTGCTCCTTCTCGAGGAACTCAAGCTTTTTCAAGAGTTCTTCCTTGACGTTGTTCGCCCTGACGATCCCCTCCAGAGAAAAGGAGATAATCGCATCGCGCTCCTCGGTCAAGACCCGGAGGAACTGTTTCAGCACGCCAAGCTGAGTTCCCATTAGTTCATATAAAAGCTGATTGCTCATGGCTTCAGGGCTTCATCCAGAACTTGATTTTTCAAGATGCTCCGGGCTACATCTTCGCCCGACACGTTGTAGGTCTTATTCTCTATGGCCTGTTTGATCGTATCTATTTTCTCCTGTCTCGTTGCGGGAGCGGCCTTCACCTTCTCCTTCAGTTGCTCAATTTCCGTCTTTCGGGTGGAAAGTTCCA
This sequence comes from Syntrophobacterales bacterium, assembly GCA_017881765.1. Classification (GTDB taxonomy): domain Bacteria; phylum Desulfobacterota; class Syntrophorhabdia; order Syntrophorhabdales; family WCHB1-27; genus JADGQN01. The sequence continues at coordinate 2,993 of JADGQN010000001.1, forward strand.
CTTTATCGACGATCCCTTGGTTGTCCGTCTGGCCAACACCACCCTGCTTCTGAGACTTGGCATTGTTGGCATTGGCCGACTTAACAAGGTGATCCAGTACCTGCACCTTGCCGTTGTTCTCAATTTTCATAGAGACCTCCCTTTTTACTTTTAAGTGTTATCGGCCTTTCCATCGGAAACTTTAGCGTTTTGGGCACGTTCCACATAGCGCATAAGCATCTCCTTGATGCCGATGCCCTTTTTAGCCACAAGCTCCGCCACTTTTTCATGGAACATAGAAAAATATGTTTGTTCCGCGTAGTTCTTTTCGGAAGAACCCGTCGTTTTCTGAAGCTGATTGAGCATATTTGAGACAAGATAGGCTTCAAACCCCTCGCACGCCGCCTTCGCGTCCTTGGCATTCTGGCTCTTTAGTCCCTTGACCGCATTCTCCTGGAGCCCGATACCCCCGTCCATCATCGGTATCTTCATTATATGACCTCCAGTTCCGCGTGTAAAGCGCCCGCGGCCTTGACAGCCTGCAGGATCGAGATCACGTCGCGTGCTGAAACCCCTAAGGCATTGAGCGCCGTGACGAGGTCCCGTATGGTGACCCCCGTCTCCATCACGAAGAACCTGCCCTTTTCTTCTTCCACCTTCATTTTCGTGTTGGGCGTGACCACGGTCTGCCCCTGGGCAAAGGGCAGAGGCTGGCTCACCGTCGGTTGTTCCTTGATCTGTATGCTGATGTTGCCATGTGACACGGCAACAGTTTGGATCCTCACGTTTTCACCGATGACGACCGTACCTGTTCGCTCGTTTACCACGATCTTACTGAACGTGCCGGGCAGCACCTCAAGATTTTCCACAGCCGATATGAAGGCCACCGGATTGACTCTATATTGCGGAGGGATGGCTATGGCAACCGTTGCCCCGTCTTTGGCGGATGCGCTGCCTGGAAATACCTCGTTGATGCGATCGTTGAGCCTATTTACCGTGGTAAAATCGGGCGTGCGCAACGATACCATTACGGACTCGTTATTGATTGCCTGATAATTCAATTCCCGCTCAATAGTGGCCCCGTTAGCAACCCTGCCCGCGGTCACGTGGTTTTTCTGGACCTGGGCCCCTTGACCTGAAGCCACATATCCGCCAAGCAAAACAGGGCCCTGTGCGACGGCGTAGACCTCGCCATCGGCTCCGCGCATGGGTGCAAAAAGCAGTGTCCCACCCTGAAGGCTCCGCGCATCTCCTATTGAAGAGACCAATACGTCTATCTTGTTTCCAATCTTGGCAAAGGGAGGAAGATCGGCCGTGACCGCAACCGCTGCGATGTTATTCACCCTGATGGTTGACGGATCCACCCTGATGCCCATCTTTTCCAACATATTGGTCAAAGACTGGATGGTAAAAACGGTGTTAACCCTGTCACCGGTGTTTTCAAGCCCCACCACGAGTCCATACCCGATCAATTGGTTCGGCCGGAGGCCGTTGATGTACCCTATGTCCTTTATCCGCGCCGCTTGGGCATATGAGGTCAGGAGAAGAAGTGCCATTACTGCCGCTATGAGTATGGATCGAGTCTTCATATCATCCTTAGAATGGCCAGACACCATCGAATATCCTGGTAAACCAGCCCGGCCGCTGCTTCTCACCGACGACGCCTATGCCCGTGAGCATGATCTTGGCGTCTGCCACCTGTGTGGAAAGAACGGAGTTGTCGCTGGCAATGTCTTTCGGGCGCACGATGCCGTGCAGCAGGATCTCTTTCTTTTCGTTATTTACGTAGATCTCCCTTTTGCCCTCAACGGCGAGATTGCCGTTGGGAAATACTTCCACTACCTTGGCTGATAGTGTTGCCGTTACGCTTCCGGTTCTCGTTGTCTCTCCAGTTCCTTTGAAGTTATTTGTCGTGTTGGCCTGAATCAAATGAGCTGGAGTTACGTTTTGAGACGGGTTGGCCCCCGGGTAGGCGAAAAAGTTATTGATACCGGCATCGATGTTCGATTGCCGGCCTGTGTCCGTCGTCGCCTTTTCCGAAGCCTGGGATATCTCCACAATCTTTACCGTGATGAGATCGCCCATGCCCCCTGCCCTGTGATCGCCAAAGTAGAGATTGCCGTTATAGCTCGCCGGCCATAGGCTTCCGGAGCGCTGCTCACCCCGATTCGAGTACCTGTAGATGTTGTCGGGCACGAACGCCTCCCCCTTGATGCGTGACTGTTCCAGAGGAAAGCAACCCGTGAGCGCAATGCTCATCAAACCCACCAATACCAATTCGCCTTCACGCGTATACCTTCGTTGTCGCTGCGTCGCTCTCCTCGACGTACCCCCAGGTACGCCTGCGTCGGCTCCTCGCTGCCGCCTCGGTCTCCCCATGAATCCAAATTGGTATAAGATTACTATCAGTGCCCCCGGTACTTTCATACGCACCTCAAAATTCAACAACGACTGTGCCATTATCAGATACTCTGCCGACTACTTCATGGTCCGAGGAAAGGTTCTTCACTCGTATCTTCTCCCCAACCCTGCCGGAGTCCTCGGCTTTACCCTTGGTTTTAATCACGAGCTGTTTATTCTCCCCGACGATCGTAACCGTTTCCCCTCTGCGTATGACCTGCGGACTGTCAAGAATAAGCGTGGTAAGCACCGCGCCGGGAGCAACATCCTTTTTGAGCACCTTCCCGACCACGTCCCGCAGCTCTCTCGGATAAATGAGCTCATTCTCGCTCACGTACGTTTCTCTACTCCCCAGGTCGTCCGCGGATACCGGACTTCCTTTGGCCAAAGCCCTTTTCATATAAAAGAGCGTCTTCTTCTCATAAACCCGGAACGGAACGTACGAAACCCTCGGCCTTCCGTCCTCTCCCTCGAACTCTACGACGGCGAGCCCTTTGCCTTCTATCTCCGGCATCTTCTGTATATTCACTGACTTCACCCTTATCTCCTGCTTCAGGTGAGCCGGAATACCATCCAGCTTGACTTGCATCTCTCTTGTGCCGTAGGCCTCTTTCAGGAGGTCCGTCAATCTCTTTTCGACGATAGACGTCTGCTGGCCAAAACATGACGCATTGGACAGAACGAATAAAACAAATGGAACAACGGCCAGCAGGATTTTCATCTTCTACCGTCTCACGTTATTTGCGACCTGGAGCATAGAGTCAGCCGCCTGTATTGCTTTGGAATTGACTTCGTAAGCCCTCTCGGCGATGATCATATTGACCATCTCTTGGACAATGTCGACGTTCGACATCTCGAGGTAACCCTGTCTCAGGCTTCCTAAACCGTTCTGATTCGGGTTGCCCACAATCGGCGTGCCGCTCCCGTCTGTCTCAACAAAGAGATTCTTGCCCATGGCAGACAAGCCCGCCTGGTTCGTGAAGGTGGCCAGCTCAATTTTTCCTACCTGTTGCGGTTTTGACTGACCCTGGATGGTGGCCGAAACCGTTCCGTCTACTTCTATGGAGATGGCCGTGGCGCCCTGAGGGATGGTGACGGCAGGTTCGAGCATATAGCCGTCAGCGGTGACAACGCGTCCCTGGGCGTCCGTCTTAAAGGCGCCAGACCTCGTGTATGCCTTGTCCCCCGAAGGCAGCGTGATCTGAAAGAACCCGGCGCCTTCTATAGCCAGGTCCAGATTGCCTTGGGTCTGCTGGTAGTCACCTTGCAGGAAGACTTTCTCAACGGAAGCGAGAAGCGCACCGAGCCCGATCTGAATACCGGTCGGCACCTGATTTCCCTGCTCCGTGCGCACCCCTGCCATGCGGGTGGTCTGATACATGAGTTCCTGGAAGTCTGCCCTGCTCCGCTTATATCCGTTGGTATTCACGTTGGCAATGTTGTTCGCTATGACATCCAGGTTCTTCTGTTGAACTACCATGCCTGTTGCGGCTGTCCAAAGAGATCTGATCATTTGGCCTCCCTATACTCTTGCCACTTCTTGCAATTTGCTGTCCATATCACCAAAAGCTTGCTGCATCTTGCTATAGGCTTCATAGGCCCTTGTGCACGCGATCATGTCGATCATCTCCTTTACCACCTCAACGTTAGAGGCTTCATGAAAGCCCTGTTTCACGGTGCAGTTGACCGTCGGCAGTTCTCGATCAGCCGGATTTACGTTCTCAAACAGGGAATTTCCAACCGGGCGCAAATATTCTTTGGTTGCAAAACGGACCGTTTTGACCTTTCCCGCGGGCACCTTGTCCGCGCTGACGGAGCCATCCGTTTCTACGGTAATCTGTTTACCATTTATGATTATATCCCCGCCTTCACCCGCCACGGTATTTCCATCCTGAGTAATAAGTTTGCCATTTGCATCAAGCGTAAATTGCCCATTGCGGGTGTATCTATCGCCCTGCGCCGTATGTATGACGAAGAAACCATCCCCCTGGAATGCGAGGTCAAGTTTGTTACCCGAATCTATGAGCGAACCATCGGAAAAGTTTATGTAAGAGTCGTAGGTCCCGACGAAGGTGCTCTCTGCCTGATCCCCCGTATCTATCACGCTGCTGGAGAGCACCGCCTCGAATACGGGTCTGGAGGCCTTATAACCCGTGGTGAGGGCATTGGCCAGATTATTACTTATGAAGCCGAGTCTCTTTTCCTCTGCTACCGCTCCACTCACAACTGTGTAAATACCTGACATGGCGATCTCTTCGCAGATGTGAAGCAAATGACGTGCCACATCCCGGCGACTCCTTGGTCCGTTTGGTCTATCTAGTCCATTTGGTCTACCCGGTGCTCAGGTTCTCTGGTCTATCTAGTCTGTCTGCTCCGGAACTACTGTTGGGGGCTAGCGCTGTGGCCCAACGGAAGGGGCATCGATGACGGACAACAGTGGGCACGGATAGGAATAGGTAGCATCGAGTAATGAAGCGGGTAAATTAGGCCAAATGGACTAGATAGACGAGATAGACAGCTGGACCAGACAGATTTTATCTTTAATCGGGAGTAGGCAAAATTTTCCGATCATGACAGATTTTACACGGTAATGTCAATCGTTCCTTGTTTTTCCGAATCCTCTTTCTCGGCCTCCTGTGCGGTGAATCGTTTCGAACGGTCCTCACGGCCTTTCTCGCCGTCCCGTTCGCGCCGCCTGTCGATGCCTGAGAGCCGTACCTTCCTGTCCATTGAAAGGATCTTTGGAATAAGATCAACATCAAATAGCCCCGCCATGGGAACCTCCTTCGACCCCGGAAGTCAGTTTATGTCCTGCTGTGTCCGGGCCGTTCTGGTAGTTCACTCAATCAGGAGCAATCCCTCCTGCCGCCAAAAACATCTTTTGAAGATTCAGCAGGATGAGAAGCCTGTCGTCCACCTTACCGACACCGCCGACATAGTCCGCATCCAATGCTCCTGCAAAGGTTGGCGGTGCCTCGACTGCACTTTCGGGCAACCTCACCACTTCCGACACGGAATCGACGAGAAATCCCGCGACCAGCCCCCCGATCTCGATCACCATGATCCTGCTTTGCTTGTCGGCCGCCCTCGCCTGAAAGCCGAGCAGTCTTCTCAAATCGACCACCGGGATGATCTTTCCCCGCAAGTTCATGACTCCCTGGACGTGAGAGGGCGCATTGGGAATCCGTGTGAGCTCAACGGCCCTGTTAATCTCCTGGACGCTCGCAATATCGACCGCAAACTCCTCGGCGTCAATCTTGAACGCTACAAGCTCTCGTATGTGTCCGTCAGCCACCGTACGTCCTCATACCAAGTTGCCTTCATTCATATAGCTTCGTTGCCTGCGGAGGCGACTCCGACGTACTATAAGTACGCCTCCGTCGCTATCCTCCTGGTGGCCTTGCTCTATTTTTGAATGCAACATGGTATAACCCTCTAAACGGATAATCGCTTACCTGTTGAAAAACTTAAACATTTCATGCAAAAAGTATGCTTAACCAATGAAAATGTATCCGGTTTGTTCGACCTGAGTCTCTTCTCGGGGTTAGAACGTGTGAAGCCACCCTTTACGTCATTCCGGCGAACGCCGGAATCCAGATTCTGCAAGGATTTCTGGACCCCGGTTTTCACCGGCGTGACGACATGAGAGTGCCCGCACTTTCGCAGGTAGATGCTAGAATATCCGGTCTTCGTCTGTACCCCGGTAGCGAAGCATCCTGTAAGGAACCCTTGACCCGTGACCCTGTCTTAGGCAGCGAAATGTTGCTTGCCGAAGTGCTCAACAATGCGTGCAAGGTCGAGTATCAGGACGACTCTGCCGTCACCACGGATAGTGGCGCCGGCTATCCATGGTACGCCCTTCAGAAATTCGCCGAGCGACTTGATGACCACTTCCTCCTCACCGACTACGGAGCCCACACGTATTCCTATGGGTCTTCCAGGCGTTTTGCAGAGTATGACCGAGCGTTCTTCAACCGGGTCTGACGGGCAGGAGACGATATCAGAGAGCCTCACGAGCGGAACGGTCAATTCTCGCAGGACCAGCAGCTCATGGCCTTGAACCGTTTTGACCAGTGCCTCTCTTGGCTTGATTACTTCGAGTACGACATCGAGTGGAATAGCGTAAAACTCGCTACCCACGCTGACAAGAAGGGCTTTGATGATGGCCAGAGTCAGGGGCAAGGTGATAGTAAGTTTCGTAAATTCTCCTTCTTTCGACTCTACGTAAACCTGACCATTCATCCGTTCAATGTTCGTCTTGACCACATCCATACCCACACCCCTGCCCGAAACGGACGTCAGCTCCTTTGCCGTGCTAAAACCCGGGACAAAGATATAGTTGATCGCTTCTCCTGTGCTGAGCCTCTCAACCTCACCGGCCTGCAGGAGTCCTTTTTCCATGATTTTCGCCTTGATCGCCCTGACGTCCATCCCCTTGCCATCATCCAGAATCTCTATAGCCACCTGGTTGCCCTCATACCGGGCTTTAACCGCGACAACCCCTCTCGTCGCCTTACCTTTCCTCCTACGTTCTTCCGGTGGCTCAATGCCGTGATCGATTGAGTTTCGCATGATGTGAGTCAGAGGATCGTGGAGGGTCTCGATCAGGGACTTGTCCAGCTCTGTTTCACCACCTTCGATAATCAGCCGCACCTCTTTGCCGGACATCGAACAGAGGTCCCGGACAAGCCTCGGCACCTTGTTGAAGAGTCTGCTTATGGGCACGAGGCGCGCTCTCATGACTGCCGCCTGCAGATTATTCGTGATCGTCTCGATATGGTTCGTTCCGTCCGCAAGGCTCTCCAGTGCCGGGCGTGCGGTTTCACCATCCTTAAAAAGAGCGTTCAACAGCATGAGCCTGTTCTTACCGATCACCAGCTCACCGACCAGGTTCATCAATTCGTCGAGTTTTCTCACCTCCACCCGCACCGTCTGCTCTTTCTTCGGCATCGTGCTAAGCAGCTGCTCATCTTCGCCGGCACCGTGCTCCTGTGGCCCGTCTTGTTTGATTGCCTCAAACCCGTCCGGTTCTATGGCGATCTCTCGCTTCAGATCTGTTCCATGTCCTTGTGCGCGCTCGCGCGGGACAGTCTTGGGGGTTTGGTCCTTTTTTTCCTGAATGGTTCTCAGTTCAGCAAGCAGATGTTCTACGTCTCTAGCTTCCTTGCCCTGCGAACTGATGTCTTCAACGAGCAGTCTCATTACGTCGAGTGACTTGAGAATGAGATTGATAACGTCAGGACTAAGCCCCAGGTCCCCTTTTCGCACCTTGCTCAGCACGTCCTCGGTCTTGTGGGCGAGGGCTGATAGCGTGGTGAAGCCCAGGAATCCTGACGTGCCCTTGATGGTGTGTACGGTTCTGAATACACTGTTGATGGTCTGAGTGGAGGGCTCTTCCTCCAATCTGACGATGTCACGTATGGCTGTGTCTACCAGCTCGACGGACTCAGTGATGAACTCGCCTATGATCTCCTGAAGCTCCTCCTGGTCAATCGGTTGATCTTCCATCACCGCGCTCCCTGAGCAAAGACTCAATGCCTGAAACTTTTCTCACTCTGCGCCTTTCTGATAAACAATGGTTCCCGGCAGAGCGATCGGCTTCAACGCCTTCGAAACCGGATAAAGAGACTCAGAATGGCCGAGGAAGAGGTACCCCCCGGACTTCAGGACATCGTGGAGATGATTAGCGACCTTTTTCTTCATACCTTCATCAAAGTAAATCAACACATTCCGGCAGAAGACAATATCCGTCTTTCCCAACTTCCGGTATGCTTTTGTGTCGTTCAGGTTCATGAATTCAAACTTCACCCGCCCCTTGACCGAGTCGTTGATGGCATAACCGTTGTTTACTTTAGTGAAATACTTATCCTTGATTGGCGCATCCACGTGGCGCATAGCGTAGTTGTTGAAAATGGCTGTTTCCGCGGAGAGAAGCGCCTTCTTGCTTATGTCGGTTCCGATGATCGCAAAAGGGTGCGTCTCACGCAGTGCCTCCATCTCTTCAAGGATGATGATTGCGATAGTGTACGGTTCCTCTCCGGTGGAACAACCAGCGCTCCAAACCCTTAGTGTCTCTGACCGGTTGTCCGGGCTGAGGTATTCGGAGCGCAGAATCGACTTCAGCATTTCCAGCTGCGGCGGGTTTCTGAAAAAGCTCGTTTCGTTGGTGGTCACAACGTCGAAAAGGCTGAAAAGTTCCTCTGCCGCCCTTTCCCCGTACCGGAGGTAATAGTAGTAATCCTCAAAGGTTGAGAGGTTCAGTTCAGCCAGCCGGTTCTTCAGTCTGTTTTCCAGCAGATAAGCCTTGTTGTCGGAGAAATATATTCCGGACTTCTCGTAGACGAGATCACGTAAAGAAATGAACTCTTCACGTCTCATGGCGATACCACTCGCTTTCTCTGTTTGAGTTGTTTGACTGCCGCGCCGGCAACAGACCGGAGGGCCACATCTTGATTTTTCGTGAAGGGTTTAATGTGAGAGATGGCGGCAGGATCACCGAGGTCTGAGAGGGCCTTGATGCTGCCAATTTTTATGAGGGTGTTTTCGTCACCAAGGCCGCCGACGAAAACATCAAATAATGCGTGGTCTTTAAATACAGCCAGCCCGGTAAGCACCTCGTATCGCGCCCAGGAGTCTCGGCCGGCATCTGAAAAGAGGCGAACCAGCTGATCCTTAAAGGTGTCCAATTTTGTTTCTCTGATCACCCTGAGCAGTTCATGGAGGGCTGGCTGCTCCACAAAAAGCCTGTTAAGAATTTCCAGATATCGGTCGTCTCTTTCGAGGAGCCTGCCGGCTGCGTAAATGGCGCTCCGCATGACCGCTTCTTGCGGATCGGCAAGGAGTGCCTTCATCATCGTGAACGACCTTTCCTTGTCCAGATGATCCATCGCCGTAAGTGCAACCTTTTTGTCCTCGCCGGAGCCTTGAGCAACCAAGGACTCAACAAGTGCCGTTGCCCCGCCGATATCCAGGCTGACAAGTGCCTGAAGCGCCTTTCTTCGCACGTCGAGGAAGCCGACCTTGGCCAGATCAAGGATTTCAGGTGCAAGACCATCTAGGCCAAGCATGGCCGAAGCGAGTGCCGCATCGCCCTGCACGTGCCCGTCTTCGTCAGAAAGAGCCTTTTTGAGCAGAGTGTTGCCGCCACCTTCAAGGATGTTGGGCAGCTGGCGTATGATCTCTCTTTTAAGATCGAGAGGCGCGTCGGAGAAGACTCGGTATAGCGACTCTTCACGCGGGTCCCCGGTCGCCCCCTCCCGCGGCAAAGCCACCGGAGCCTGCCGCACCCGCAGGCGGGTACCCGGCTCGCCGTGCTCGCTAGATAGATTTCCACGGGTGTTGAAATCTATTCTTTCCTTCTCTTTCTCTTTGCCCTTTTTCCGGCCGGCCGTTTGCGCTTGTTTCATAGTACTCGTATGATCTCCTCCACGATCTTCTGCAGAGGAACTACTGAATTCGCCAACTCCGCCTCAACCACAGCTTTCGGCATGCCATAGACAGCCGAGGTTTCTTCGTCCTGAGCAATCACGTAACCATTCCTCGCCCGTACATCCCTGACGCCACTCAATCCGTCGGTACCCATTCCTGTCAGGATAACGGCTATCGTCTTCGATTCATAAACCTTGGCGATGCCGGAAAGAAGCAGATCGACGGACGGCCTGTACCTACAGGTCTGATCCTCAACGAATTCGACAATCACGTCAGGACCTCTGCGGCGCACACTCATATGCACGTCACCCGGGGCCAGCAGGGCTACGCCGGCTCTCAGGCTCTCTTTGTTTTCGGCCTCTTTAACCACGATCTGCGTCATAGCATTAAGCCTCTCGGCAAAGGATTGTGTGAACGCCTTTGGCATGTGCTGGGCTATGGCGATGGGAACCGGAAAGTCCTTTGGCAGGCGGGTAAGGATGTGCTGAAGCGCCGGAGGTCCGCCGGTCGAGGCGCCCAAAGCCACAATCGCCCGCAGCCCCCTGCCCGGGGCCACAAACGCCAGAGGTTGCTTTGTGCCCCCCTGCCTCAGCAGGAACGAACCTATACGCCTTTTGGCTACGGCCTTGACCTTCCGTATCAGTTCTTCCTCAATCCTCGAAATGTTCAGCGCCCCGCCGGAAAGGTCTTTGGGCACAAAGTCGCAAGCGCCCATCTCGAGAGCGTCAAGCGTCGTTCCCGCTCCCTCCTTTGTTGCCGCGCTCAGCATAATGACGGGTATCGGGTTCCGCGACATGATATGTTTGAGAGCTTCCAGTCCGTTCATACGCGGCATTTCAACGTCCATCGTGACTACGTCGGGCTTCAACGCCTCTGCTTTCTCTATAGCCTCCTCTCCGTTCTGGGCCGTGCCGATCACCTGGATAAACTGGTCCTTACTCAGCATGCGCGAGATGATCCGCCTCATCAGGGCTGAATCATCAACAACCAGAACCCGTATCATCATCGCCTGCGGTGACTTCTATAAGTCCTTTTGCACTTTTGAGGGAATCGTAGGCCGAGGACAGGAATTTTATTTCATCGTGGATTATGACAGCATCGGTAGATTCGCTCGCTGCCTGGCAGAATTCCCGATGGCGTGCGGCAAAGTCGTCGAAGTTCTCCAGATCGGTGTATATATCGATTCTTTTGGCGAATTGGTTGGCAAGATGTGTGGCAAAGGCGCTTTCTCTGTTTTGTTGAGCCGCCTCAGGAAGATGGTGGTATCTGACTCCATCGACGATAGCCGAAGGCAGGTTCCACAGCTCAAGAAGGGAAGCGCCTACCTGGCCGTGATCCACTGAATAAACCGCCCGTTCGGCCTCAACCGCGGGCATATGCTCTTCCTTAATGAGTGCCAGCACTTCCTGCCATTCCTTTTTGAAGTACCGGTACATGATGATTCTGCCTATATCGTGGAGAATGCCGCTGACGTAAACCTCGTTCTGGTCAACGGCAGCTGTGGCGTAGGCGCCTATCAGCTTTGCAAGGCTGCCGCAGACGATGGCGTGGGTGATGAACAATTTCTTGTTAAAGGTTGTGTCCGCTCCCTGTATCATGCCCAGGAAGGGCATCTGAAGAACGATATACCCAAGGTGCTCATACCCTATGACAGCTATGGCCCTCTCCATGGTTGTGATGCTCCTGAAACTGCGTGTCCCGAAATAGGCGGTATTTGCGATCCTCAGGACTTCGCCTGCCATCGAGGGGTCCATATGGCGCGCGAGGTCCGAAGCCGAGCTCATCGGATCAGAGATCAGCGCGAGGATTTCGCTCACAATCTTCGGGAAGGTGGGCAGAATTTCAATCTGGCGCAATTTCTTTACAATATAGTCCTGGTTGCCCATGTCGTCACATGACCTTTACCTATTTATCGATCAATTGTGGATTGAGCTTAAACTTTTAGGGGAGGCTCACGCATCCGCACGCGGGTACCCGCTAGCGGGTGAGAACGGAAGGAATGGTGTGAGCGGACGGCTTGCGGGTAACTAACCGTGGGAAACTATTTCAGCTTTTTTTTGAGAAAGGTCCTGAGGCTCAAGACTGCCTGGGAATGGATCTGGGATATTCTCGCTTCCGTGATGCCAAGCACCTCCGCGATCTCTTTCATATTCATGTCCTCATAGTAGTACAAGCTGAGGACCAACTTCTGCTTCTCAGGGAGCCGGTCGATCTCGCGGCCAAGCAAGCCTTCCAGTTCCCTCATCTCGGCACGCGCTTCAGGGCTGGCCCCCTCCTCTACGACGTACCTGATGATACCCTCCCGATCCATGCCGGATACCTCGGAGATATCTTCTATACTCAGAACTGAGAGGCTCCCGAAATCCTTGAGCATGATCAGGTAATCGTCGAGGTCGACCTTCAGTTCCTCGGCCACCTCTTCCTCCCGAGGGTACCGCCCCAGCCGTGCCTCCAGCTTCCTGATCACCTCCTCAAGCTTCTTTGCCTTGGTCCTGGCACTCCTTGGGAACCAGTCACGTTTGCGGAGTTCATCGATCATCGCTCCCCGGATTCTCAAGTAAGCGAAGGTGTTCAGCTTGATCCCCCTGGTCGCGTCGAACTTCTCCATGGCCTCGAGCAAACCGAGTACGCCTGAGGAAATGAGATCCTCCGTGATACCATCGTCGTCAAAGCCCCTCGAAACCTTGAAGGCCAAGTGTTTTATGATGGGAAGGAACTCTTCAATGATCCTCTCCCTGTCGTCAACCTCTTGCTTCCTATAGGCATTTTTCTTAAGCATGCTCACGCCACCAGCCTGTTACAGATTTGCACCAGAGCCTTTGTCGCATGTGTTTCCGGAAAGGCCTCGGCCCACAGCTTCTGTCTCTTGACGGCAATACCGACGTTCTTGTCGGCGGGGATATAGCCTGCGAAATCGAGGGAGATGTTGAGGAACCTGTCGGTCACCAGGAGAATCTTCTTGTACATGTCGAGGGCTTCTTTTTCATCCTTCACCATGTTCACGACGACCTGGAAATCCCGGCGCCCGGTTTCCTTGCTCAGCACTTTGATTGTTGCGTAAGAGTCGGTGAGACTGGCCGGATCGGGCGTGATGACGACGAACACGTCTTCGCTTATCGCATTAAAATAGACAACATTCGAAGAGATGCCCGCGGAGGTATCCATAAGCAGAAAGTCATAGTCCGGAATGTCCTGGAAGGAGGATAGCAGTATGTTTCTCTCCTCCATGGAGAGGTTTGAGAACTCAGAGACACCCGAGGTGGCCGGTATGATCTTGATACCGAAGGGACCCTCGACGATGACATCCTTCATGGTCTTGCTACCGTTTATCAAGTCTCTGATATTGAATTTCGGCACCATGCCAAGCATGATATCGATGTTTCCCAGAGCCAGATCCGCGTCCAGGATATATGTTGACTTTCGCATCGCGCTCAAGAGGTACGCCATATTCGACACAATGGATGATTTGCCGACGCCCCCTTTTCCGCTTGTGATGGCTATAGTCCTTTTTCTTCGTGCCTCCATGCGTTCTCCTCTAAGACTAGGCTATAAAATGTTTCCTGATCAGGTATGACGATGTCCTGGATGCCCATACCCGTGGTGAGAAAATAGACAGGCTTCTCGAGAGCCATCAGGTGGGTTATCACGTGACCGAGCGACTTTTCCTCATCAAGCTTCGTAAAGATCACTCCCGTCACATCGTTTCCGTTGAACTGGCCGCAATAATCCTTCATCTTTTCGCTCCTGATCCACGAAGGAAAATGGAGCAGTTTCTTACATCCCTTCAGCCTATCCATGGCCTTCTTCTGCAGAAGCTCATTGCCTGTCACGTCGATGATCTTCTTTCGCGTCTCTCTCTCGACAATAAAAGGGAGGTCCTCATCATTTACCGTGAAATAGAATGGTATACCGGTATGCTCCGAGAACATCATCAGCTCATTGTAACGCTCTCTCCTTTGCGGCTCGTAAGCTATAATCGATACGGGGACGCCCGTGTCCAGGAGCCGTTTAGCCAGCTTCTTGGTCGTTTCGGTCTTACCGGCGCCGCTTGGGCCGAGCATAAGGATCGGTTCGCTGGACCCATCGATCGCACTTACCTTGATCTTTTTTGCCAGTACTCTTTTCAGAAAGTAGCTCGCCTTGCCCGAATCCTCAGCAAGCTTGCCGGTTTCTCCGTACACCTCTGAGAGCGCGGTAAAGGCCAGTTTGGGATCAAAGCCATTCTGTACCATCTTGTCGTAAAGAGCCCTCAAGGTTGGAGGGAAAGCGTCGACACGGTATTTCATGGTGTCCGACTCCATGGAACCCATCCGCTCGCTCAAAGACTTGATGGTTGAGCTGATCTCTTCGATCCGCTTGATAACCAGGCTTGCGGGTGCGTCTTGCGGTGTCATTTCCTCGTCAATGGCAATCAGAATCTCGTACCCCTTCCGGGCGGAGTCCACGTTCTCCTTGATATCTATGATGATCGCATCGGGACCGAATTCGCCCTTGATCCTTTTGATGCCCTCTTTGACACTCTCAAAAAAGAGCCGCTTAACCTTCATGGGTTCTGATCACCCCCGCGGACTTTATTTTGATCTGCTGCGGGATCTCATTGTGGGATATGACCGCGATGCCCTGGATGTACCGCTCCAGGAGTCGCCGCAGCCTCGAGCGTATTATGGGATGCACGAGAATGACCGGTTGAATATTCTGTACCATCATGTTCTTCACTTCATTACTGATCTTATCAATCATCTGTTGGGTAAATGTTAAGTCTAGTGCAAGATACGTTCCCTGTTCCGATGTTTGGAGGCTGGAAATCAATTTTTCTTCCAGCACCTTCTCAAAAATCAAGACATTCAGGATACCGTCGACCAGATATGGCTTAAGGATGCTCCGTGCCATGCGCTGCCTTACAAACTCGGTGAGTACGTCCGGGTCCTTGGTGGAAGGGGCGTGGTCGGCGATGGTTTCGAGAATAGTGACCAGATCTCTGATCGAGACCTGTTCGCGCAACAGGTTTTGGAAGACCTTTTGAATGACACCGATATTGGCCCCGCTTTGCGCAAGTTCCTCGACTACCTTCTGATGACTCCCGGATATGTTGTCGAGCAGCTTCTGTACCTCCTGCCTGGTCATCAGCTCGTGCGCATTATTCCGCAATATTTCTGTCAGGTGTGTGGCAATTACCGTCGCATGATCGACGATGGTAAAGCCCTCGGAGGCGCATCGGTCTCGGTCCTTCTCTTTGATCCACGCAGCGTCGAGATTGAACACCGGTTCCCTGGTGGGGATGGCATCGGCTATTCTGTTGCGTTCGTCGGCGCCCATGGCCAGCAGATGACCAAGAAGCAACTCCCCCTTCCCCACCTCGATGCCCTTGAGGAAAATCGCGTATTCCCCTGCCTTAAGCTGCAGGTTATCCCGCACCTTCATGGGTGGGATCACGATGCCCAACTCCCCGGCCAGCTGCTTGCGAATCGCTTTCAGCTTTTCCAGGAGCTCGCCGCTTTGTTCGGCGTCGACAATAGGGATGAGCCCGTATCCAATCTCGACTTCCAGGGTGTCCACAGGTTGAATAACATCCGCCTTTTCAGCGCTTTCCTGCGGTATCTCCGGGATTTGCAAGGCCTCTTCCTTCTGGGCTTTGGAGACCACATAGCCGCCTCCGGCAGCTATGGAGGCCAGAATCAAGAAGGGAAACGCCGGTATGCCGGGCACCATACCTATGGTCAGGAGTATGACGGATGCAAGAACCAGAGCTCTGGGCTGCATGGTGAGCTGGCTCATCACGTCGCTGCCGAGGTCCGACTCCCCTGCCGCCCTTGTTACAATGATGCCCGCGGCGGTTGACGTAAGCAGAGCAGGAATCTGACTGACAAGGCCGTCACCGATGGTCAGTATGGTGTATACCGAAAGGGCATCAACGACGGACATGTCCTTTTGTACGACGCCTATGATAAGGCCACCGAGCAAGTTGACAAAAATGATTATGAGGCCCGCAACAGCGTCTCCTCGAACGAACTTACTCGCACCGTCCATGGCCCCGTAGAAGTCGGCTTCCATTTCTATACGCGCACGACGTTCTTTCGCCTGCATGTCGTCGATCAAGCCGGCGTTCAAGTCCGCATCTATACTCATCTGCTTGCCGGGCATAGCGTCCAGGGTAAAGCGCGCCGCCACCTCAGCCACACGCCCCGCGCCTTTCGTGATGACCACAAAATTGATAACGATGAGGATGAGAAACACAATCGCTCCGACTACATAGTTGCCCCCGATGATAAAGGTGCCGAACGCTTTGATGATACGGCCGGCTGCCTGTGTCCCTTCATCTCCGTGCAGCAGGATCAGTCTGGTGGAGGCAATGTTCAGAGAAAGTCTGAAGAGCGTCACGATCAGGAGGACTGAGGGAAACACGGAGAAATCGAGAGGCCGGTGCGTGTACATCCCGAGAAGCAGGATCATGAGCGAAGTGGAAATGCTCAGAGAGATGAAAAGATCGATAAAGAACGGGTTGAGAGGGACGATCATGATGAGGATCACGACCACCACGCTGGTGGCGATCAGCAGATCGCTTTTCCCCTTTACCCATGCCAGCGCGCTTTCCATCTAAAGACCGATCCTTTTTTTCCGTTTGTATACCTGGGCAAGGAGCTCCGCCACAACAACGTAGAATTTCTCCGGTATATAGTCCCCGATCTTTACGCCATAGAAGAGTCCCCGGGCGAGAGGCTTATTCTCGATGACAGGAACGGAGTAAAGCCTCGCCACGGTTTTGATCTTATCAGCCACAAAGCCTGCCCCTTTTGCAACCACCCGGGGCGCCGGCATTTCTTTAACCGTATACTTGAGGGCCACGGCGAACGTCGTCGGGTTTGTTACCACGATGTCCGCTTTCTTTGCGTCCTCCAGCATCCGTCTGCGGGCGAACTCCCGCTGGAGACTCCGAATTCTCGATTTGATCAACGGGTTCCCCTCGCGCTCCTTCATTTCTTCAGTGACTTCCTGCTTGGTCATCTTCATGTTTCGCATAAACTGCCATCTCTGGTAAAGATAGTCGACGCCGGCAAGGAACATGAAGACGATGCCCAGTTTCCAGGCCAGTCTGAAGCCGATCTCACCCAGATACCCAATCGTGAATTTCACATCCTTTTGTACGAGGGAAAGGATCGTGGGGAACTCGTTTCTGATGATTGAATAGCAGATGTAGGTAAGAATAATGATTTTTGTGAGTGACTTCAGCGCCTCCTGGAATGATCTGACGCTGAATAATCTTCCGATGCCCGTTATGGGGTTGAGCCCGTTCGCGTTGAAATTGAACACCTGCGGACTCCACATGAAGCCGACCTGGGCTACAGTGCCTGCTATGCTCAGGAACGTTACGAGGCCGAAGGTAGGAAGCACGAGTGCCAGCCACTTGAAGATACTGGACGATAAGACGCTGTGGATGCTGGCGACGTTCACATCCATGTTCATAGTCTGCACGGACGTCACGTACGTTTTAAACGCTTCCTGAAACGTGTGAGACATGGTGAAGTAGAGAAAGATTGCCGAAAAGAGTATTATCAGGCAGGAGCCGAGTTCAGGTGACCTGATGACCTGACCCTTCTTCTTTGCCTCCTCGAGCTTCTTCTCGGTTGGCTTTTCGCTCTTTTCCTGGAAACTGTCAGACATGCCTACCTCAGAAGCCTCAAGACCCTGATAAATTCCGGCTCAATACCCTTGAACAGGTCTGCCAGTGCAGGCGCCATAAAGCTAAGAGCGAGGGAAAGCACGGTTAGTGATACGAAGATCTTCACCGGCAGACCCTCGACAAAAATGTTCATCGAAGGGATCATCCGCGACAAGAGACCCAGAGCGAGTTCTATGAGAAAAAGCGCGACGATGAGCGGGGCCCCGAACTTCAGGCCAAGACCGAAAATCCTGCCGCTCGCGGCAACGAAATAGTTGAGAAGGCCGCTTGTCATGGTAGCGGTTCCGAGGGGTAGCTCCTTGAAGCTCGCGTAGATGCCTCTCAGCACGATATGGTGTGCATCGATGGCAAAGAAGATCATGATGGCGAGCATGTACAGGAACTCCTCCAGGATAGACGACTGACCCGAAGAGACAGGATCGACCATGCGCGCAAAGCCGAAGCCGGTCTGGAAGCCGACGATCTCACCCGTTGCCTGGATCACCGCGAAGAGGAGGCGAATCGCAAAACTGATGGAAAGCCCGATCAATACCTCCCTGAAGATAGCGAGGAGCATAGCTAAGCCATCAGCCGCAACTTCGGCAGGATAGGAGACAGCTCCCGTAATCAGGAATGACATAAGCAATGCCAGACTGATCTTGAAGAGAACCGAAAGGCTCCTCATGGAAAAGACGGGCAGGAGCCAGAGAATTGCCAGGACCCTGAAAAAAATCAATATGTATTTGGGGACGTCTACGATCACGGCCCCTACCGGACGTATGTGGAAAGGTTGGAAAAAAGGGTGATGGTGTAGGTAACAATCTGATTGAGCATCCAGGGAAAAAGAAATATGAGGACCAGGACGACGGCGAGTATCTTCGGAACAAACGTAAGCGTGATCTCATGTATCTGCGTGGCCGACTGGAAAATGCTGACCAGCAGACCAACGATCATAGCCGCCAGAAGCAGGGGAGACATGATCAGCATCCCCATTTTCAGCGAGCCTCTGAAGATTTCGAGCACCAATTCCTGACTCATAATCCCCCTCCACACCAATTCGCCTTCAAGCGTATACCTTCGTTGTCGCTGCGTCGCTCTTCTCGACGTACCAAAGTACGCCTTCGTCGGCTCCTCGCTGCCGCCTCGGTCTGCATCCTGGATGCAAAGTGCTATAAGACGACAAAGAGACGCCAAGCCTTCCATGCATTTTGAATCCGGATTCTTGAGATTCATGATCAAAAAGTTCTCCCCAATTACAAAAAGCCTTTCACGAGTGAGCCAACCAGGAGGTTCCACCCGTCCACGAGGACAAACAGCATAAGCTTGAACGGCAGTGATATGAAGATAGGAGGCAGCATCATCATGCCGGTTGACAGGAGCACGCTCGCCACGACCATGTCGATTATCAGGAAGGGTATGTAGAGCAGAAATCCTATCTGGAACGCCCTCTTCAGTTCGCTGATGGCAAAAGCCGGCACGAGCACACGGAAGGGTATATCCCTCTCGTTCTTGGGCCGCTCAAGTCCCGCCATGTTCGCGAAGAGGGCTACATCTTTATCCCTGGCAAACTTGAACATGAACGTGCTCATCTCTTTAGATGACTTATCAATAAATTCGTCATACGCAATCTTGTTGTTCATGTAAGGAGAGAGGGCGTTGACATTAATTCTCTCGAACGTCGGACCCATGATAAAAAACGTGAGAAAGAGTGAGAGTCCGACAATCACCTGAGTCGGTGGGAGTGTAGGCATACCGATGGCCTGCCTCAAGAATGAAAGCACAATCACGATCCGCGTAAACGACGTCATAAGCAAGAGAATTGCCGGTGCAAAACTCAGAACGGTAAACATCAGGGCAAGGTTGACGAGATTTCTGTTGCCTTCTCCTCCGCTGAACATGCCGATGAGATCGACCTTTGCCGGCGCCTGATCTTTAGCGGCGCTCTTTGCGCCTGCCAGGACAGGAATGATAACGATTGACAAGACGAGGAGGAAAACGACGAAAAGTTTCATGAAGAGACCGGGACCTCCTCCTTCTTCAGCTGGACGAGCAACGAAATGGTATCTTGTCCCACACCGATAACAAGGATCTGATCTCTAATCTCTACTACGGAAATGAACTTCTTGTACCCGAGAGGTATTGTCTCGACTCTCTTCAGCCCGTAACCCGTGCCTTTTGGATTCCAGTTTCCTTTATACTTCATCATCACCTTGTAAAGAAGTCCGAGGCAGCCGAGCAAGCCGACCAGGACCAGTATTACTTTTATGAATTCGCCATACATCTCCTGCATCATGCCAGTTTCTGAACTCTCTCAATAGGTGCAACAATCTTATTCACGCGTACACCCAGTCTTTCGTTGACGACAACTACTTCACCTTTACCCAAAAGCTTGCCATTCACGTAGATGTCGACCGCTTCGCCCGCTGTTCTCTTCAACTCGACAATAGAACCTTTGCTCAACGAGAGGAGGTCTCCTATGGTCATCTTAGTGCGACCGATTTCAATAGAGATGTCTATCGGCACATCGAGCAGACTGTCGAGGTTTAGTTCCGCGTTGTTCGCGCCGCCTATGTTTTCCGGCTCTTCCACCAGCTTCTCCATGTTTCCTCCCTACCTTATGATCTGCTCAATTTTTATGGCCTTGCTCCCCTTGAAGAGACCGAGCTTGCCCATGAGCCGCGTTCTATGGTCAATCTCCACCGGCAAAGCGTCGTTCACATGCCGGTCGACCATAATCAGACTCCCCTCCCTCAGGCTTACGAACTCCTGCAGAGACATCCTTCTCCGCCCGAGTGTGGCGGTGAGCTCCAGAGGCACCTTCAGGAGCCTGCTTCTGAGCTGCTTTTCCCAGCGCTGTTTTATCTCACGATCCTCCCTCGAAGGGGCAATAACGAGAAGGTTTTTGATGGGCTCCAGGATTGAATAGGGCACGCAGACCTTCATCCAGCTGTTCATATCATCCACAGTGACCGAGAACTCGCAGAGGCTGACGACCTCTTCAGGGGCGATTGCCGTGACGTAGTTGGGGTTCATTTCCGACCGTGAATATTTGCATCGCAGCTCGTAGACGGGCGACCACGCCTTCTCCAACTCCAGGAGCACCACCTCCATCAGCTTCTTGACTACCTTCAGCTCTATCCTTGTAAATTCTCTTCCCTCTATTTTCGGCGCGGAAAGACGCGACCCGCCAAAAATCGTCTCGAGCACTGAAAAAATGAGCTTTGCATCGAAGATAAGAATAAGAAACCCCTTGAGGCTCTCCATTGTCACGAGGTTCATGTTCGTCGGTAAAGGCAGGTTCTTGGTCAGTTCTCTGTATTCCGTATTCTGGACCTTGCTGGCACTCACCTCCACTTCCCGCTCGATGAACAGGGTCAGGGCGGAAGTAAGCGCCTTTCCGAACCGTTCATAAACGAACTGGAGCGTGGGCAGATCTTCCTTCTTGCCCCGGGCCATGCTCGCGAGATCAAAGGGCCGTACCTCCGATTCGGCAACCGGTCCCGCCTCTTCGGACTCCAGCGCAACGTCCCCCTCAGCTATGCCTTTCAGCAGGGCGTCTATCTCTTCCTGACTTAATACCTGGCTCACCTTACCACCTTATGGAATAATGATATCGGTAATATAGACAGACTCCAGATCCTCTTTTTCTTTGAACAGCTCTTTGAGCCTGTTCTGCAGCTCTACCTTGATCGGGTCTCGCTTGCTAACGTCGATCAACTCCTCGGCGCTTTTCGCACTGAGGACCATGAGCGCCTTATCTCTCAAAACGGGAACCATCTTCTTAGCTTCTTCAAGAACCTTGGCGTTTTGAAGGCTTACGGCAAGAGAAACCTTGGCGAACCTGGAGCTATTTCCCGCCAGATTGAAGATGAAGGGTTCCAGGGTCAGGATAGGACCCCCTGAACCACCCTTTTTCTGTTCGGCGGCTGCCGCCTTCTTGGCCATGGATCCGCCGGCACTGCTGTTTGGTAAGAAACGCTCGAGGATCCGGTCTCCAAAAAAGAAGTAAGCTCCGGCACCGCCTGCCACCAGCAACAATATCAGCAGCAGAAAGACGAAGAGGATCTTCGATTTCTTCTTCTTGGGCGGCGCCTCTTCCCGTGAGGCTTTGGGCTTCTCTTCCCGTTCGTTCTCGTCACCGGCCTTCTCTTCCCGTTCCTTCTCGTCCTTTTCTTTCGCCATGAGTATCTCCTCCAGTTTTTCGGAAGAGCAATATGTATGCCAGATGAGAAGCTACGTGCGGGAATGGTTTAGACAGAGGCTTATTACAGAGAAAATGACCGTGAGCAGTGAGCGGCACGCGGGCCGCCGGGTGCCGTGGGCGACATGCTATTTATGGCGGTTCTGTCATTTAGTTGACAGAAAATAAGATAAGTTCAATGACCTCTCTACCGTTTGATCTGCAGCAACTCCTGCAGCATTTCGTCCGTGGTCGTTATCACCTTGGAGTTGGCCTGGTACCCACGCTCCGTCGTGATCAAGTTTACGAACTCGGTAGCCAGATCGACATTCGATTGCTCAAGGGAGTTCGGATTGATGTTTCCTAAAGAACCTACGCCAGGGGCGTTGGTGTATGCCACGCCGGATTCGTAGGTTTCACCGAAGAGGTTCCCCCCTAATCTTGTCAGACCCCACGGATTATTGAAACTGGCAAGGGTGACCTGATAGAGGTTGAGCACCTGGCCGTTGGAGTAGTTGCCCGATATGGTACCGTCGGTGCTGACCGTCACATTCGTAAGCGAGCCGGGTGCATACCCGTCCTGTGTCTGAAAGTTCGTCGTTGACGCCATCGGATACTGCGTGGTTGAGCCGCCGCCCGAGCCGGAGCCGAGGACCAGGTCTATCTTCTGGTTCGGCTGTGCACCATTAGAAAAGTCGAAGTTGATCGTGTGAGTCTCCCCGCCCGATGTCAATACGCCGTTGCTGTTGAACCTCAGATATCCCCATCCCCCCGGAGGCACGGTATTTTTTTGGTTCAACGAGTCGGCGGCATTCACTTCAGCGTCCCATTCCCACACATTGGTCTGGACTGAATTTGCGAGTTCCTGCCATCCCTTTCTGAAGTAAACGTTCACCACGTGCGGCTGCCCGAGCGAATCATATACCGTGATAGCACTGCTATAGTTTGACGTGGAGGCTGCCTGGTCCGGGTTAAAACCAGTCACGTTAAAGGTAGAGGTCCCCTCTACAATTCTAAAGTTGCCCGGGGGTAAAAGGGTTACATCGAGCCCCGACTGATTGGGTGTATCACCCCAATTCTTCAGGGCCCCGACTTGCGACGAGACCTTGCCCGTGGAGATTTTTGTTGACTGAGTCCCGTCCGGATTGGTTCTTACCGAAGTGAGGGTCATGGTACTGCCGTAAAGGTCAGTGCTCGATTTGTCAGCGGCCGTCCATCCGGTGCTGCCGGTTGCGAGTGGGCCGTCGTCGAATGAAATATCCACACCATTGGCCAAGGCACTCAGGCTGAGGTACTCGCCCCCACCCCCGTCCACAGTCCACGACGCCCAAACCTGGTTAGCGAATCCCGCGGAACCCATGGCAAGCGCGGAATTCAGGTAGCTCGCAAGGGACGCGGCCGTAGTTGGCCCATTGGTGGTGGGCAAGTCGATTTCGTAGTCGTTGATCTTCACGGCGCCGGTAAACGGGGTCCCAAAGGAGGCCGCATTGGTGCCGGTATGACCTATCTGAGCGGCGGCCAAATTCACCACGACACCCGTGTACGCACCGGGCATCGGGAACTGGGTATTGCTGGCCTCGACCTGGGAAAGCCCGCTTGTTCCGGTGACGGCACCTACCGTACCCTTAAAAGGTGCGTCTGACTGAAGATTGACCGCCATGCCGATGAACGCGCTCTGTTTCGGTTGACTGGGTCCCTGGGGTATAATAACGTCGGTAAGCACACCGCCCGGCGTCTTTGACACCGGGTCGATAACTTTACCCTGGAGGACATTGCCGGTAGGGTCAACCATATAGCCGTCTTTGTCGAAGCTGAACTGGCCGGCTCTGGTGTAATCGATCTCCTTGGAATTGGACTTCCTTACGATAAAGAAGCCTCCTCCACCTATGGCAAGGTCGGTAGGAGTGTTCGTGCTCTGAAAAGAGCCCTGCTGAAAATTGTCGTCCACGGACTCTAACGCAACGCCCCTGCCTACCTGGCTTGAGCCTGCCGTACCAAAGATTGACTGGTAGAGCATATCCGAGAACGTCGCCCTGCTTGACTTAAAGCCCACGGTATTGACGTTTGCGATGTTGTTCCCGATAACCGCCATAGCCTGCCCTTGGGTAACGAGCCCGCTAATACCGGAATAGAGTGAGCTTAACATACCTATTACCTCCTACTCTGTAATCGTGGTGATTGATGTGACCGGCATGATTTTTCCGTCACCGAATACGATCTGGACACCTGAGTCACTCGTCTGGATTCCCTTTACGACACGTGAGTTCTCTATACCAACCGATACCGAAGCCCCATTGTATGTCGCGGAGACGCCAAATGTGACGTTACCCGCGCCCTGATACGTGTACTTGAGCGGGTCTCCATTCTTGAAGGTGACCTGCTGCAGATTGCCGGTGTTCGAGTCCTTCAGCGTAAGAATAACCTGGTCGTAGTTTCCTTGAGGCTGCATGGTGACTTGATCTCCTGCCGATAACGCGTTATCTTGGACATCCACCTTCTTGCCCACGGTAGAAAGCCACTGGGCTATACCCCCCTGTTGGCTGTTTTGCGCCAGGGCGCTTATCGAGCTGGAAATATTGGTTAGCTGCTGCACCTCCGTGAGCTGGGAAAGCTGGGCCATGAAGTCTTCCGGTTTTTGAGGATCCAAAGGATTTTGGTTTTGCAAGTCGGCAATGAGAATTTTCAGAAATGCATCCGGCCCGAGGATTGTCGTGGCAGCTTTCGTTTGGGTCGTGGAAGTGCTTTGTTGGCTCGTAGGGCTGGTGACTGGCTGAACACTCATGATTCCCCCTTAAATTGAAGCTTCTATATTCGGGTCCGAAGGCTCGCGCCGCCTTCCCCAATTGTTCTTAGGTTGTTCTCTGCCCTGCCGCTTGCTAACGTCCTCTTCAATAGCGTTTACTGAGATACTCGACGAAATCTGCTTTGCTTCAAGGTGACGAACGATAGTCTCTTTCTGCGATTGTAAAAAGTTAACCACGTTCTCATCAGCGGATCTGACCTGTATGATCATTTTCCCTGCCTGCTCCTTGAGTCCGATCATGAGAGATTCTCCACCTTCCGTCTTCAGACGGAGGGTGATGTCGAGGGATCTCTCCCGTAACCCAACCTGCTCGGCCACCGCCGCCAGTCGGTCTGCCACAATGCTGCCGAAGGACGTCGTATTTGAGCCTACAACCACGGGTTCCTGGCGCTGGATGCCTGCCTGCATGGTGGCGCCTTGCTCGCCGAACGCGCTCTTCCCGTTACCTTCGGAAGGCAGGTCTGTCCCTTTTTCCGCGGTCCCGGCAGCGCCTTCCACAACGCCGGCCAATGACACGGTTACTTTCATTCTGGAAAGCAGCGACTCGGTCAGGTCCGTGCCTTGCGAGAGTTTGAGCTCAGACGCGCCATTCGGGATCAGATTCAGGCCATTCGACCCATTCGGGGTGGCCTGCGTATCCTGTGTACCCGACACGGAGACGAGATCCTTGAAGGCCGCTGTCAGGCGTTCGGCCAACCCTTGGCCCGTTGGTGCGCCATTGGCGGGTGCTTCCTTCATCAGCAGTTGAACAGACAGGCCGGGTGCTTTAAAGTCAGTAATCGGCGTTTGCCCGGGATCCGGTTCAATCATCTTCGAAACCTTCTTCTGAAGGACTTCTGTGAGGGACTGGATCAAAGAGGCGATTTCGTTTATGCCTTTCAACGCATCGGCCGGGTCTAGTGAAAGCTTTACGGAGAGCTTCACGTTCCCGTCTGATGTAAGGCTGCCGCCATCGAGCGAAGAGTCGACGGTTTGCTTTGAGGGTTCGAGAGCGACGGTCTGGACGGTTCCGTTGCTGTTTCCAAGGGCCGCCAGAAGGGCAGTGAGCAGTTCCTGCGGGAGCCCTTGTACGTTGACCTTCAAATCATCTCCGGAACCGGACCAGGAGATTGTTACCTCCACGTTCTTGTCCGGCGCCCCTTTGGCGGACGGAGTGACCACGGCAGCCGCCTGTTGAGCTGCGGAGTCAGCCCCGGTGTTGGCGCTCTGCGTGCTTGCCTGTGCGGCGCTCTGTGTACTGCCCTGCGTGTCCGTCTTGCTGACAGCAGTATCCTTATCTGCCTGTCGATGGTTCTCTGTACATTGTTCTTTGACCGGTGCAGTTTGCGCGGTTTGATGCTCGTGCTCCCTTGCCGCCCGATTCCGCTCGATCGCTGCTTGCTGTCCGGCATCGTCATGCACTTGCTCGTCTGTGTGACTCCGGCTGGCCGACGCCTTCTCCAGTGCGTCTGAGAAACTGGTCGTGCCATCCGCAGTCTGCCTGGAACGAGAAGAGAGAAGATCGCTCCTCGTATTAAAAACAGGCAAGTCGTTCGGCTGGAAACTCTGTACCGGAAGGTCAAGCATCGTGACTCTTCTTAAACAAGAAGCATGCCATCCGTGAAGATCGGGTCAGGAGAAGGGATTTAGCGGTTTTGTAAGCGGATGACGGACGACAAAAATCGGAAAAAACTTCCACAGGCGGAAATTTTTTCCCACGGATTGGCTGATACCGGTTTGCATTCAAAAATAGAGCGAGGCGACCAGGAGGATAGCGATAGCGAAGCATCCTGTAAGGACGGAGGGGTACTTCCCGTACGTCGGAGTCGTGCCGATAGCGTTAGCGTCCTGTAAGGACGCAACACCCACACACGTGGGTACCCGGAAGCTATATGAATGAAGGCAAACTGGTACTATGTCTTGCGGCTTTCCAATCGTAAGGCGATTTCGTCGAGAAGCTTTTGGTGCTTCTTGTTCTGTGCTCGTTTCGCCATGGAGAGCGTCCTTTCCTTCAATGTGTCGAGGACCTTTATCTCTCTGAGCATTTCGACGAGTTCGGCGCGTATCTCAACAATCTTTTTCTGGATGAGATCCTTCTGGGTCAGAGCCTCTGTTTTTAACCGTCCAAGATGCTCAAGGTAATCCTTAAGCAATGAGAACTCGTTGCCATCTAAGCACCTTGTGCATATTTCTGAATAATTGACATCAATTTCTGTGTCTAATAATTCAATATTACTCAATATTATGTCTCTTTTAGTATTATGCTGATCGAGCACCAGCTCCTTTTCTTCCATGAGCCGCTCCTTTAGCTCGATGATGCGTTGCAGGCGGTCGCTATGCATAGAAGAGGAGCTTCATACTATCAACGGTTTTTTCGATGGTCACCTTTTCGTCCACCCCCTGGGAAAGGAAGGTCTTGACCCTATCCATCATCGAGATGGCATAGTCGATCTTCTTGTTGCTGCCCGGGTTATATGCCCCGATGTTGATCAGATCTTCAGCCCGTTCGTATTCCGAAAGTATTTCGGTTATCCCGCCCGCGAATTGGAGCTGTTCCCGCGCAACGATATCCTTCATCGTCCGGCTCACGCTCCTCAGGACATCGATCGCGGGATACTGGTTCGAATCAGCGAGCTTTCGCGAAAGCACGACGTGGCCGTCAAGGACGGCCCGTGAGGCATCCGCAATGGGGTCATCGAGATCATCACCCTCCACGAGCACACTGAAAATGGCCGTCATGGTGCCGTTACCATCCCCATTTCCTGTCCGCTCAAGGAGTTTCGTTAAATGGGAAAAGACGCTCGGGGTGTAACCCTTTGTGGTTGGCGGCTCCCCTATGGCAAGCCCCACCTCTCGCTGGGCCATCGCGAAGCGGGTCAGTGAATCCATCAGCAGAAGCACGTCAGCGCCCTTATCCCTGAAGTACTCGGCTATGGCGACTGTCAGGAAAGCGGCTCTCACCCGTATAAGAGGTGGCTGATCCGAAGTAGCAACAATCACAACAGAGTGGTTAAGGCCTTCGCCCAGGTCCCGCTCGAGAAACTCCCGCACCTCTCTGCCACGCTCACCGATCAACCCGATCACGTTTACGTTCGCCTCAGTATGTCGCGCAATCATGCCGAGCAGCACACTTTTGCCAACACCTGATCCCGCGAATATTCCCATCCGCTGGCCGCGTCCGCAAGTCAGAAGGCCGTTAAAGGCACGTATGCCAAGGTCGAGGGGCTCTGCTATCCTTTTCTTTCTTAAGGGATTAACGGTCTCCCTGTATATCGGGACGTGCTCAGCGACAGCAAGCCCTCCCTTTCCATCCATAGGATTGCCGAGACCGTCGATCACCCTGCCCAAAAGGCCGGAACCAACACCCATATTGACAACACTTTTCTTAGAATATATCTTTGATCCGACACCAATACCCCTCAATTCTCCGAGTGGCATAAGGAGTGTTTTGCCCTCCTTGAAGCCCACTACTTCGGCATTGATCGGGGGCTTTCCTTCGGTAGGGTAGATAAGCGCCGCGTCTCCGACGGACGAAACCGGACCTTTGCCCTCGATCACAAGCCCAACCACCTGCGACACCTTTCCGTACATCTGGTAGGGATAGAATGTAGCAAGTCTGCGCTTTATCGCCGCGTAGCTCTCTTCGTCCTCAGGAGCCAGGCTCCAACTTTCCGTCATGGGGTTCCGCGCTCCACGAGACAGGTAAGAACAAATGCAGGCAGAGGTAAGTACAAGAACGAAGGTAGAGAAGGGCCTATACGCCCGCCTTTGTGGTTATCTTTTCTCTACCTTTGCTTTTGGTTTTTACCTCTACCTGCTGTATCCCTTTCCTGTCTCTATTGTCCTTACCTCTATCTGTCTTATCTCTTTCCTGTCCTACGGTGTTGTTGCGAGAAACTCCTTTTTCAACTCCTCCAGCTGTCTTGATACCCTCCCATCTATGTCACCAAAGTTCGTTTGTATAACAAAGCCCGGTTCCTTGAGGTCTTCGTCAGGGACAATCCTCCACGTAGTTGTTCCCTGCGCGGAGATCATCCATGCGTCCTCCTTCGGCAGCCTGACCAGGCATTCGCCGCTTTCCTCACAAGCCTCCATGGCCTTTCTAATCATGGAAAGGGTTACCTCTTTGTGCTCCGTGCATTCCTTCATTACAATCGACTCGGCAAAGGTGAGCGCGAGCACCGTCGCGAACCGTTCTACCCTCCCCCGCAGTTCCTGTTTGAAACTATCGAACGACGCGAGACATTGGTTCAGTCTTTCGATGAGCGGCTCCGTTTTCTTCATGCCCATCTCCTGACCCGCCTTTTCTCCCTGTGCGAAGGCTTCCTCGAACGCCCTGCGCGTCTCCTGCTCGACATCAATCGATTCCTCGACTGACTCCACAGGCTTTTCTTCGGAAAGAATTTGGGGCTCTTCCTCCGGCGAAGGAGTGAACTCCTCTTCCGGTTGTTGCTCCAGGAGCGATGTAAACTCGGGGGCTGCCCTTTCTACGGGCGGTTCGGTCAGGTCGTGAAAGGCAAGAGTCTCGACTTCATCAGACAAAGGTATCGCCTGCTCCTGTCAGCATAATCTTCCCTTCCTCGCTCAGCTTCTTGGCGATCATGGCGATCTTCACCTGGGCCTTTTCAACGTCAGACACGCGTACAGGACCCATGGCCTCGAGGTCTTCCCGAAGCATCTTCGCGGCACGTTCCGACATATTGTTCAGAATCTTGTCTTTGAGGGCTTCGGATGCGCCCTTGAGGGCGAGCGTTAAATCTTCGGACGATATCTCTTTCAGAAGAAGCTGGGTTCCCTTGTCGTCAGTCTTCAACAGGTCTTCAAATGTGAACATGAGCTGCTTGATTTTGTCGGCGAGCTCCGGGTGAGACTCTTCGATGGATTCGAGGATCTCTGATTCCATCGTCCTATTCATCTGGTTAAGCATGCCTGCGACCACTTCTACGCCGCCCAGACGCGTCCCTTCCACCACGCCGATCGACTCCAGCTGTTCCTTGAGTACATTCTCGACCTCTTCGATGATGTTCTTGTCCACCCTCTCCAGGTGAGCCATGCGCACGATCACATCACTCTGCACCTGCGTGGGAAGAAAGCCTATCACTTCTGTGGCCTGCCTTAGTTCCATATTGGAAAGCACCAGAGATATCGTTTGTGGATGCTCACTCTTCAGGGTGTTTGCCAGAATGCGCGGGTCGCAGGTCTTCAAGAATTTGCTGGCCTTCGCCTGCTGCGTCCTCAAGTGGTGCCACACCGATTCCGCCTTCTCCTCTCCAAGGCTTTTGTTGAGTAATCCTTTGAATTTGCCCGGCATCCCAACGATATGATTGCTTTTCTCCTGCAGTTTCTTTGTGAACTCTTCGTTTATTCTCTGTACTGTTTCCTTCGGGACCGACTCCACCCTTGTAATCTCCTGTCCGATTAGCTCGATCTCACCCTCATCCAGGTCCCTGATCACTTCCTTGGATAGTTCCTCGTCCATCGTCAGCAAGAGTATTGCAGCTTTTCTGACACCGCTGATTTCTTCCCGTTCCATTACCTACTTTCCCTGACCCAATCCTTTATGACGCTGGAAACGAGGGCTTTATCCTGCATGGGGCCTAGAGAAGGCTTTTCCTTCCTGCCTCCAAGGGCTTCTTCCGCGTCTGTTTCCTTGATATAGACATCCCGGACCTGCCCCGCGGGCAATGCGGCTTTCCCTTTTTTGTCCTTCCGCAGCAAAGGCCGCGCGACAAAGAGAAGCAGAAGCAGAGCTACGACCGCCAAGGCCCCGTACGTCGTAATAGTCTTTATCAACTCCTGGCGCTCGGCCTTCTGCATGAGCTCCTTTTCCTCGTTCAAACCTTCCAGCTCAAAGGGCATATTGAGGACTTCTATCTTATCGCCCCGCCCCTCGTCATACCCGACAGCGCGGGCTATAAGATCCTTTATGTCATTCAGTTCCTTTTGTGATCTTGGATTATACTTGAGTTCTTCCTCTTTCTTGCCCTTGATTTTCTCATACCTGCCGTCAACAACGACGGCCAGCGACAGTCGCTTGATATCTCCGTAGGGCTCCACAATTTTTTTGACTGTCTTGCTCACCTCGTAAGAGATCTGCGCTTCCTCTTTTTCCGCCTCGCTCGAACGTTCCGGTGCTTCCGGTTTGACGTTCCTCTGAGGTCCCGGCACATTCGAGGCCACGCCCGGGACACCGCTTGCCTTCAGGCTCTTGTTGACCGATTTCTCATGGGCTCTTTTTTCATTGGAGATGGCCTTCTTGTCCGGAGAGTATTCCTCCTGAATCTCCTCCACCTTCCGCAGGTTAAGATCGACGGTTGCGCGGATGATCGACTTGTTCATCCCGAGGAATCGGTCGAGCATTGACTGGATAGACTCCTCCAGTCTGCGCTCTACGTTCCTCTGAAACTCGAACTGTTGGTTGGAGAGCATCAGTGGAGAATCCGGCTCTCCACCCTTGTAAAGGATTTTGCCTGAAGAGTCTATCACCGTGACTTGCTCCGGCTTGAGCCCTTCGATACTTCCGGCAACCAGGACAACAACACCCTGGATCTGCTCTTTGCCCAAGGTTTTCCCCGGTTTAAGCTTCAAGAAAACGGATGCGGTAGCCTGCTTCTCTTTCTCTGTGTACAGGCTCTTTTCCGGTATTGCAATGTGTACCCTTGATGCCTTTACTTCAGGCATCTGGTTAATCGTCCGGGAGAGTTCCCCCTGGATTGCCCTCTTGTAATTGACATTCTGCATAAACTCGGTCATGCCGTAGTTGGTCTTATCGAAAAGTTCGAATCCTATGCCGCCCGACCCGGGCAAAGCATTCTGGGACGCGAGCATCAGTCTGATCTCATAAGCCTTTTCCTTGGGCACATAGATTGAGGTACCCTCCATGCCTAGTTTATAGGGAACTTTCAGTTCTTTCAGCTTGGTAACAATGTTGGATGCATCCTCCATAGACAGGCCGGAGAAGAGCGGATGATAGTCCTCCTTCTGGGTCAGTGAATAGGAGAGCACCGCGGCTCCCAGCGCCCCCACGAAAATAAACAGATAGAGATAGAGCTTCTTCCTGGGCGTTGTCTTGATAAAGGTCTTTATGTTATTTATGTAAACTTCGGATCCGGCCATTTATCAAACCTGCAGGCGCATAATCTCTTGGTAGGCGTCGATAATCTTGTTTCTCACCTGCATCATGAGCTGGAACGTGAGGTCTGCTTTCTCTATGGCCATCATGGTGCTCGAAACATCATCGCTTTCCATCTTAGCCAGTTTCTCAACCTCTTTGTCCGCCTCTTTCTCCAGTTCCCCTACTTTCTTTATCGAGTCTTTCAGGTTATCAAGGAAGGATGATTCCCCTTTTTGCGGGCCTTTAAGCTGGTCAAGCATCCCGGCAGTGTTTACGCTATCTATCTTCATGGTTGCCTCCTACTTCGCTATCTCAAGGGCCTTCTGAAACAGGTGCTTGGTTGTGTTAATCACGTTCACATTAGCCTCGTACGAGCGCGTGGCCGATACCATATCCGTCATCTCTTCCAACACGTTTACATTCGGCAAGGTTACATACCCTTCCGCGTCCGCGTCCGGATGGCCGGGATCGTACGTTTTGTCGAAGGGCTTTTCACTCTCCGTTATCTCTTCCACTTCTACCCCTTCCAGTTTTTTGTTCAGGACCCCTCTGAAGCCCTCCCCGGAAGCATCGGAAGAACTAAGCACCACATTCAGCTTCTTGTACGGACCACCTTCTTCCGTACGAGTCGTATGAATATTGGCCAGGTTCGTTGCGATGGTCTCCATCCTCACCCTCTGGGCGTGCAAACCAGCCGAACTGATCTTCAGCACATCGAACATCCCCATGTTATTTTCCTCCGCTAATTATGTATCGCATCATGGAAAACTTCTTAGAAAGCGCCTGTACCAAGGCATCGTAGTACATGCTGTTTTCCGTTAACTTCATCACTTGATTCTCCATATTTACGGTATTCTCGTCGAGAGTGGGGAAGCCGAAAGGCTCCTCGGCGGTCTCTTCCATCTCAACGCCCCCTGATGAATAGGACATCTGTTTCTCGAGCTGCTTCTTGAAGTCGACCTCTTTTTCTTTAAAGCCGGGTGTATCGGCGTTCGCAATATTCCCTGCTATCACCTTGTGATAGGCCGTCCTGATGCTGAGCGCTTTGCCGATGAGATCAACTAGCGGCATTCATACACCCCTGGGGCACAGGAATACCCAGCCCCTTATATTCTCTGATCTTGTTCCGAAGCGTTCGCACGGTAATGCCAAGAATGGAAGCAGCCTGCGTCCTGTTGCCGTTCAGCTGGCGCAGCGTATCCAGGATCAGGTTCATCTCCATATCCCTCACTGAGCCGACCCTGACCTCTTTTCTCGATTCAAGGTCCTGAAGATGGGTCAGTTTCACAACGGAATAGTCCGACAGAATGCAGGCGCGCGCTATCGTATTTTCCAGCTCCCGCACGTTGCCTTTCCACGTCTTATCCTTGAGGAACTCCATGGCTTCGTCGGAGACGCTCGTGTCCTTTCCTTGCGAATATTTGGTCAAAAAGTACCCGACAAGGATCGGCACATCCTCTTTTCTGTCGCGCAAGGGAGGGACCATGACGGGAAACACATTCAATCTGTAGTACAGGTCCTCCCTGAATTTCCCTTCTTCCACGCACTTTTTCATATCTTTATTGCTCGTTGCTATGACCCTGACGTCTACCTTCTTGGGATAGCGGGAACCTATGATCTCTATTTCTTTCTCCTGAAGCACCCGAAGAAGCTTTGCCTGCAGCCGTATATCCATTTCACTGATCTCGTCGAGGAGGATGGTGCCCTTGTCCGCCAGCTCGAACTTGCCGGGCTTCTTCGCCACGGCTCC
The DNA here is from genome assembly GCA_017881765.1 of Syntrophobacterales bacterium. GTDB lineage: Bacteria > Desulfobacterota > Syntrophorhabdia > Syntrophorhabdales > WCHB1-27 > JADGQN01. The sequence continues at coordinate 36,283 of JADGQN010000001.1, forward strand.
CGTGAAGGCACCTCGCTCATAGCCAAAAAGCTCACTCTCCAGAAGGTTGTCAGGCAGGGCGGCGCAGTTGACGGGAATAAAAGGGCCGGAGCGTCTTTCGCTGTTTTCGTGTACATATTTAGCAACCAGTTCTTTTCCCACACCGCTCTCCCCGAGAATGAAGACGGTTGTGTCCGAACGCGCCACACGCGCCGCATTCCACAGGACGTCCCTCATTGCACGGGACACGTAGATGATCTTGCCCCGATTGACGCCAAGCGCACGTTTCACAACGCCATAGAGGGTCTCTGTATTGAAGGGCTTCTGGATATAGTCAAAGGCTCCTTCCTTTATCGCCTTTACCGCATCCTGTATGGTCCCGTACGCCGTGATAAGGATCACGGGAACAAGCGATGACGTTTCCCTGACACTCTCAAGGAGATCAATGCCGCTCTTGTGGGGCATTCTCACATCGGTAATGACGAGGTCACATGAGCCCCGCTTGATCACCTCCGTGGCCCTCAATCCGTCTTCAGCGACGGAAACGGCATATCCGGCTTTGCTCAGTGACTCCTTGAGAGCAAGTCTCATATGAAGATCGTCGTCGACTACAAGTATGTTTGTTTTCATATCCTCTTCTCGGGTAAGTAGATTAGGAACATCGAGCCTGTATTGGGCTGCGACTCAACTTCTATGTAACCACCATGCGCTTTTACAATGTTGTAGACTATAAACAGGCCCAGCCCAAGTCCCTTATCCTTTGTTGTGAAAAAGGGATTGAACAGGCTCTTGCGCACTTCCTCCGTCATGCCCACACCGTCGTCGCAAACGCTCACAACTACGTACCCACGGTCCTCTTTGATCGCTATCGTGATGCAGCCCTTTTCGTCGATAGCGTCCATCGCGTTTGCAAAGAGATTCATCATGACCAGCTTCATCAAGTCAGGATCGAAAACGAAAGGCCTTTCGTGAAACGTCTCTACGCGTGTGGATATATCCCTGCTCTTTATCGAAACCTTCATGAACTGAACCGTATCGTTCACCAGGTCTGCAAGCCTCTCTTCCTGTAATACGAGCGTCTTCGGACGCGTATAGGAGAGGATATTATTGATCACCCTGTCGATGGCCTTCACGCCGAAAAGTATATAGTCGACGTACTTCCTATCTACCTTTCTCAGCTTAGATTGCTGCAGCATCGAGAGGAAAAGCTCCATGCTCCCTAAAGGGTTCTTGATCTCATGGGCGATGCGTGCGGCCATCTCGCCCATGGCCCGCAATCTCTCATCGCGCTCCAGTCTCTCTTTCATCTTCTCCATCTGTGTAACGTCCTCAAAAACGACCACTTCCCTTCCTTCGAACCCGTTGTTCAGAGCCTCCCTCCTCCACCGGAAGCAACCGGTTCGATTCTTCAGTTCGCCAAAGGTCTCGCCGCTGCTCTTGAGACTGTCGATGAACCCCGCACCGTTCAGCTTTTTTGCATTTTTATTGGAGAAGACGGGCTCAGGCCCTTTTTCGAGAACCACAACTCCCACAGGAAGTGAGTCGAGTATCGTATGGAGATATTTCCGTGCCTTCTCGAGCTGGTTGTTCTTTTCTTCCACCTGTTCTTTCAGCTGCCTGATCTGTGTCTCAAGAGAATGGTAGTATGTCATCAGCGAGTCAGAAGCCTTGGTGAATTCAGAAAATGCGCAGCTTAGAAGATTCAGTTCAGGTTTAGCCATTACGGATGGGATAAAAGCAAGAACCATACCAGGCCATGTACGGTATGGCCAAGAGGCAAAAGCAGGAAAAAGATAGAGCAGGTTAAGGTTAAGGTTGAGGTTGGGACAGAGCCAAGAATAGCATCAACCGACCATTGGCTTAGCCCGTTGCGTTCCTCTTAACCTTGACCTCGGCCTTAGCCTTTATGGATCACAAAATGTCAGTATTTTGACAGAATTTGGCGCTACTCCAGTCCCAGCCGCTTCATCTTCTCGATGAGGGTGGTCCTGTTCATCTGCAGTACTCTGGCAGCCTGGCTCTTTACGCCCTTGGTCTGGTTCAAAGCCTTAAGAATCAGTGCCTTCTCAAAATCGGAGACGAGGGTATCGTAACCCCTGAGAACATCCATCTCCACCTCATCGGGTTTGCCCGTGTATAGCTTCTCGGGTAGGTCCTCTATGCTCACAAAACCCTTTTTCTTTATCACCACCAGGCGCTCTACAATATTCTGCAGTTCCCGGACATTTCCAGGATAATCATAGCTCGTAAGGACATCGAGCGACTGCTCTGTCAGCCCTTCCAGGTTTGTGTTATTGATCTTGTTCCATCTCTCCAGAAAATAGTTCAATAAAAGCGGTATGTCCTGGCGTCTTTCCCGAAGCGGGGGTATGTGGATAGGCACCACATTGAGACGGTAATAGAGGTCTTCCCTGAATTTGCCCGCTTTAACCAGGGCGTCAAGGTCCCGATGCGTGGCAGCCACCATTCTGACGTCCACGTGGATCGTTTTGGAACCACCAACGCGATCAAAAGACTTCTCCTGCAGGACCCGAAGTAGCTTGACCTGCAGCTTCAGGCTCATGTCCCCTATCTCATCAAGAAAAACCGTGCCGCCGTCAGCAAGCTCGAACCTGCCGAATCTCGTTTTTACCGCACCGGTGAAGGCCCCCCTTTCATGACCGAAGAGCTCACTCTCCAGGAGCTCTTCCGGGATGGCGCCGCAGTTGACCACAACGAGTGGTCGCGTCCGGCGAGAGGAGTTATAGTGGATAGCCCGCGCAACAAGTTCTTTGCCGACGCCGCTTTCTCCCGTGACCAGCACCGTTGCGCTGGTGTCAGCCACCTTTTCGATCATCTCGAAGACCTTCTGCATCTGAAAGCTGATGCCCACAATATTCTCAAACTTGTACTTGTCCCGCATGTGGCTTCGAAGAATAGTATTCTCCCGGATCACATTTGTTTCCGCAAACCTCCGCAAAATGTTGCCTCTGGCTACCAGTTTCTTCGGGATATTGTCGGCGTTCAGAAGCTCAAAGTAGTATATCGCCGACTCGACCGTAGAAAGCAGTTCCTCGAACTTGAAGGGCTTCAGGATGTAAGCGAAGGCTCCGTAATTCATGGCGCTGATGGCAGTCTCCAGACTTCCGTAGCCTGTAAGAACTATCCCGAGTGTGTTGAGATACTCTTGCTGAATGAACTTGATGAGCTGAATCCCATCGATCTTCGGCATCTTCAGATCAGTGATCATGACCTGGTTCTCGTTCTTCTTGAGAGCGACGAGGGCTGCCTCACTCGACCGATGCGCGTCAACTTTATAGCCCTTGCTCGTCAGATATTCTTTGAGAACGTTCAGGACGTTCTCTTCATCATCGACGACCAGTATACGACCCTTTTCCATCGTTTCCTACCATCCTTATGCATACGCTTGAGCATCTCGCATGCCCTTTTATTCTCCAGGCTCTCCGCGTAGTTATATTACACTTTTCGAGACTTTTATGGAACAAAAAACTTTCGACTTGGTGCAAGGCAGCGAGTTTCGGGAGGTAGGGGCCAGGTTCGGGATGCGAAACGTGCGCGAAGGACTACTTTCCAGTCTTAGCCATGACTTTGCGAATCGCGTCCGCCAGTCGTTCGGGCGTGAAAGGCTTGGTTATATAGTTGTCGACACCGGCCTTAATGGCTTCCATGACGGCCTTCTTCTGTGCTTCGGCGGTCACCATGATAAATGGGATTTGGCTGATCTGCGGATCGTCTTTGCATGCTTGCAGCAATTCCATACCGGTCATTTCAGGCATGAGAAGGTCGCATATAATCAGGTCAATTTTTTCCTTCCTGAGCAGGTCCAAGGCCTCCTTGCCGTTTCCCGCTTCCAGCGTATTATACATGTTTATCTGTTTTAGCACGTTTTTCAGTATCCTCCGCATGGTAGGAAAATCGTCAACAACAAGGACTCTCATCTCGACCCTGAGCATGCAAGTGGACCCATTAGCTAGGTTATCGGAGCGAAACGGACAAACTTAAAGGAAACTCGCCTAAGCTCCGTGATGCAGAGAATAGACCACAGACTTCAGAAGCCCGGGCGGAAGCCGGAAACATCGGATTATAAGTCAGACTTTGGGCTGAAGCTACAAAACAGTTCCACTCGTCGTAGTCCGGGGTCCGCGTACAAATAGCGGATTCAAACCCTTAAGTCGATTCAAAACTGGGCGACAACAGAAAGGAGGGCAAAGTTCCCATCTGAGAACGACTGCAGCAGGACGAAAGGTATTGAAGAATACGAGGATGGTGCAACGAAGATGACTGACGCAAAGATGCCACAAGAACAGACAGCAAAGACCATGACCAGCATCGAAGGGAAATATCTTACGTTCTCCTTAGCTAAAGAAGAGTATGGCCTCGGTAT
>JADGQN010000310.1 GCA_017881765.1 Syntrophobacterales bacterium
CTCAAAGACGCGCCCATGATCATTGAGAGCGTGAATAAGTTGATCGGGATAAAGCCCGGAGAAACAACACCCGACGGACGCTTCTCTTTTGCGCTGACTAACTGTATCGGAGCCTGTGATCAGGCCCCGGCCATGTTGATCGATGATACCGTGCACGGCAACCTCACGCCGGGTAAGATAGCCGACATCCTGAAGTCATATCGGGAACTATAAGGGAGGATGCGCCATGGCAGAGACGCGAATCGTTTTACAGCTTTGTGAGACCATAGACCCTGGCGATATCGCCACTTACGTAAAGAGGGACGGCTTTCAGGCATTAACTAAGGCCCGTGCCATGGGCCCTGAAGCAGTGATTGCAGAGATAAAGGCCTCGGGACTTAAGGGTAGAGGAGGGGCCGGATTTCCCTGCGGCGCGAAGTGGGAGCTGGCACGATCGACGCCCAGGGATGAGAAATTCGTGATCTGCAACGCGGACGAGGGCGAGGTGGGAACGTTCAAGGACCGCTATATCATCCAACACGACCCGTTTTCTCTCATTGAAGGGATAGGGATTGCCGCCCATGCCATAGGGGCACGGAAGGCCTACATCTATCTCCGAGGAGAATACCATTATCTCCTGGATGGTCTCAAAGGAGCCATCGATCAAGCGACCTCAAAGGGTCTTCTCGGGCTGACGATTGAGATACGGGAAGGCGCAGGCGCCTATATATGCGGTGAAGAATCGGCCCTGATGAACTCCATTGAAGGCAAGCGCGGAGAAGCGCGTTTTCGTCCGCCTTTTCCTCCCGAAAGCGGTCTCTTCGGCTCACCGACTATCATCAACAATGTGGAGACGCTCATGAACATCCCCCGCATCATCGCCAAAGGGGCTGCGTGGTTTTCCCGGATAGGCACCGCTAAGAGCACCGGCACCAAGGTATTTTCCGTAAGCGGCGATGTGGAACGGCCTGGCGTTTATGAGCTTGCCATGGGAAGCAGGCTTGCCGAGCTACTCGAACTTGCCGGCGCCAAAGATGTGAAGCTGGTCCAGATCGGCGGTGCTACCGGCGGCATCGTCCCTGCCTCGATGATCAACACACCTCTTTCCTACGAGACCGTCCTGGGCTCAGGCGCGGTCACGGTGATGAACGTCTCCAGAGATGTGATCGATTTTGTTTACCGGAGCATGGAGTTCTTGAACGAGGAGTCCTGCGGCGAATGTACCCCTTGCCGCGAAGGCACGGAGGTAATGGTCGATATCCTGGATAGGCTCACCAGAGGCGAGGGCGCCGAGGAGGATATCAAGGTATTGGAGGAACTCTCCCGGGTGATGATGGACTCGTCGCTCTGCGGCCTTGGTCAGGCAGCGCCGATCCCGGTGTTGGATACCCTGAAATACTTTAGAAACGACTATGAGAACCGCATCAAGCAGTCGGTCTTCTTACGGACCTTGAGATAAGGAGGAAGGAAGCATGCCACCCATTTGTCCTTATTGCAGTACGACCTTTGACGCTGTCGATAAGCTGAAAACCCATATCATCGCCGAGCATGGCGCAGAGCCATTGCCGCGACCCGAAGGACTGATCGACCTCATGGTCAACGGCGAGCGTTACGAACTCCAGGTTGAGCCTAACGTGACCCTCTACACGGTAATCCATGACCGGCTGGGTCTGACCGGGGTCAAGATGTTCTGCGACCGGGGCGCATGCGGCTCCTGTACCGTGATCATGAACGGAAGGCCGGTACTCTCCTGCATGACGCTGGCTATCGAGTGTGACAGCGCAACCATCGAGACGGCCGAAGGGATTGCGGCGGCGAAGCACCCCCTCATTGAGACCTATGTCAAGCACCACTGCATGCAGTGTGGCTACTGCACGCCCGGTTTTGTGGTAACAGCAAAGGCGCTGCTCGACAGAAACCCCAACCCCACCGAGGAGGAGATACGGGAGGCACTCTCCGGCAACCTCTGCCGCTGCGGTACGTATCCCCAGCACCCAAAGGCGGTCGCCGAGGCGGCAAAGCTTCTTCAGGGAGGCGAAGGAGGTACGAGATGAACAAGGACGACAGGGAAAGAATTATAGCCCCCGAACACACCCTGCGGGCCGATAAGTACCCGCTTGAGGATTACAGCGCCATAGGTCGACGCGGCGTGCGGCGAAAAGACGGCTACGAGAAGGCAACAGGCTACGCGGTCTATACCACCGATGTACAGCTTCCCGGGCAGCTCATGCTCCGCATTCTCACCTGTCCTTATCCCCACGCCCGTATCAAAAGCATGGATACGAGCAAGGCAGCTGCATTGCCCGGAGTAAGGGCCCTACTCAGGTATGACGATCCGGAACTTCCTGAGAGGGCGGACGTGAGCGGTCATTTTGGAGGAGGGACCGAGGGACACGAGCCGGTTCTCAACCGAGTGGGGTACTGGCAGGGTATGCCAATGGCCGTTGCCGTGGCTGCCGACACGGAAGACATAGCAAATGAGGCATTGGGACTGGTGGAAATTGACTGGGAGGAGCGTCCCTTTAACCTGGACCAGGAGGAGGCGCTGAAGCCGGGCGCCCCCTTGTCGAACCCCGAATCCTTCCCCGATGGCAACTTTGTCATCCCTGCACAGCAGCGGGAGGCTAAGGTCGTGTGGGGTAACCCGGATGAAGGCTTCAAAGAAGCTGACAGGATCATTGAATGGAGAATGAGAAAAGATAAGGAGAACTGGGTCGGGCCGGAGCGGCCCAATGGCCTGTTCAGATGGAACGGGGAGTATCCGGAGGTGTGGCTCAAGCACCAGCGTCCCCATCTTTCCAAGCGCCAGATTGCTAGATTCTTCAAGATTCCGGTGAGTCAGGTCACAGTCCACTGCCTCTATCAGGGCGGAACCTTCGGGGGGTGGTCCCAGATGGCGCTCAACATGCAGCCGAACATGATCGCGGGGATCCTCTCTAAGAGAACCGGGAAGCCGGTCAAGTGGCAGTTTACCAGGAGAGAAGATTTTTGCGGCGCCGGGATGGATAATGCAAGGTATCAGGTGAAGGTCGGGTTCAAGAACGATGGGGTGATAACGGCTGTCGCTGCAACGTCCTGCTTTGCCAGAAAGGGGTTTGCCCATCTCGGTCATTTCGTGGAGAACACCAGGGTCCACCATTTACTCCAGGAGTCGAATGGCGCGGTGTTGAATATAATGCCCGGGTCCGCCTTTCGATGCGAACAGAATATGAATGCCTTGTGCCTCGGCGCAGTGCTGAACCGTGTAGCTGAAGCCTTGGAGATGGATCCGACTGAAGTGGCCCTCAAGAACGACGGCGTCGAGGGGCGTCCGATGGCAGACCTCGCGGACCTGAAGCGTGCCCACGGCTTCGGCGGAGACAGGGATAGTCTCAAGGAGTGCATAGAGGTGGGGAAGAAGGCGATAGAGTGGGGGGGGAAGTGGCACCTGCCCGGCACAAAGAGGCTCCCCAACGGCAAGCTGCATGGGATGGGCTTTACCTTTACGCACGAGTGGAGTGATTCATCCGGCTCAGGGGCACTGGGGATGCGGATTGAACGTGATGACGGATCGGCTCGTATCCTCGCGCAGCGTTGTGATAACGGGTGCGCTGCCGAGACGGCATACTGCCAGATCGCTGCCGACGAGCTGGGGTTCCGCTACGAAGATGTTCATTACCGGCAGTTCGAGGAGGCCGGCTTCACGACGATGACGCCCGATTCGTCCACCAACCTGACCGTCAATGGCTACGCCATCAGGAATGCGGCCAGACAGCTCAGACAAAAGATCCTGGAAATTGCCACCACGCCCAGGATACCGGAGCGCCCCGACATGGGCTATTATCCACCGTTCCCTGACTACAAGCCTGAGGACCTGGACATCAAGGATGGCGTGGTCTACGTCAAAAAAGACCCGTCCAAAAGAATGACCATGGCAGAATTGGTCCGCCCGGCCTTCTTCATGGGCAAGATGGACATCGGTTCCACGGAGCCCCTCTTTGCGTGGGGATGGCAGAACCAGCAGGGCGCCTTCATGGGAACTCCGGGACCAAGACCCATATTTGTCAGGCAAGCACATTTTGTCGAGGTTGAGGTCGATCCCGAGACAGGAGATATCGAGGTGACCAAGGTCGTGAATGCGAACGATGTGGGCAAGGCAGTCAATCCCGAAGGGGTGGAAGGCCAGCAATACGGCGGCTCCGTAATGGGAATAAGCCGGGCGCGCGCAGAGGACACGATCTACTGCCCCGCGACAGGCGTGGTACTGAACGGCAACCTCATCGATTATAAAATCAACACGATGCTCGACTGCGGCCCCATCGACACGATCATCATCGAGACGGGAATGGGTTACGGCCCTTACGGGTCCGTCGGCATCGGTGAAGACGTGGCCACGGTCCTGCCGTCAGCCTATTACGCGGCCGTCCACAATGCCATTGGCGCGTGGGTCGATATGCCGACCACTCCCGACAGGGTCCTCAAGGCCCTGGGCAGGTTATAGCCATAGGAGGAAGAGGATGAAGAACTTTGCGCACATCAACGCCAGGAGCCTGGATGAGGCGGTTACGGCCTTGCAGCGGTACGGGAAGCGGGCAGCCATCATTGCAGGCGGCACAGACCTTCTCGGCAAGATGAAGGACGAGATCCTGCCTGCCTACCCCGAGGCCTTGGTTAATATCAAGACTATCCCGGGGCTCAATCTCATCGAAGAGAAGAAGGGCACGCTTAGCATCGGGGCGCTCACCCGACTCGAGGACATCGCCATTGATGCGAGGATAATAGATGGTTACCCTGCCTTGGCAGAGGCCGCGCGCAGGACCGCCTCCACCCACTTGAGAGAGATGGGGACCATCGGAGGCAACATCTGTCAGGATATCAGATGCTGGTACTACCGTAATCAGAACAATCGCTTCGCCTGCCTCAGAAAAGGCGGCGGAAGGTGCTATGCCATCGACGGGGATAACCGGTATCACTCCATCTTCGGCGGCAGCGTGGAGCAGGGCTGCTACGCGGTCCATCCCAGCGATACGGCTCCGGCACTCATTGCCCTCGATGCCACAATAAAGACATCCCGGCGCTCCATCAAGGCAGAGGACTTTTTCCAGGTATCTGTAGCCAAAACGACCGTTCTTGACGATGACGAGATCGTCACCGAGATACAAATACCGAAGCCTGCGGGAACGAGCGCTTTCGTCAAGTTCGCTCTACGCAAGGCGATCGACTTCCCCATTGTCAATTGTGCCGCCATGGTGACAGTCTCTAAGAAGAAGGTCACAGCCGCCAGGATTTGTCTCAATGCCGTTTACGTGAAGCCGTACCGTGCGACGGCGGCGGAGGACGCTATGAAGGGCAAGGCTATCAATGAGGCCAATGCCGAGGCCGCCGGAGCAGCCGCGGTTTCTGGCGCCCGGCCCATGCCTTATAATGCTTACATGGTCCAGATAGCGAAGACGATGGTCAAAAGAGCGATCCTTGGCTGCGCCTGATGCCAGTTTGCCTTCAAGCGTATACCTTCGTTGCCCTTCGGCCTGTTCTTACTCGACGTACCACCAGGTACGCCTGCGTAGCCCAAGCCTCGGCTCGCCTCGGTCTCCATCTTGAATGCAAGCTGGCATCAGGAGACTAACACGATAAAGTAGGTTGAGCCGGTACTGAGCGACAAGGATGGCCTCGTGGAAATAGAAATCAAGTTTTGGGGAAACATTGCCTATTACTCGCCTGAAGCCAGGGGTAAGTTCTCGTTGAAAAAATCCCTGGACGAGGGGAAGACCGTTCAGAAAGTAATTGAGGACCTTAAATTCCCGAAGGAATTAAATTACATTATTACTGTAAATAACAGGACCATCGAGGCCGAGTACTTCCTTAAAGACGGGGATGAGGTGGCGCTCTTTGCACCGTTCTCGGGCGGATAGAGAATACTGACCGCTCCGCTCGGACGTAGGACGCCCGCTTCGCTCGGACGACCGTCCGCCACGGCGGACTGGGACGATGAAGAGCAGAGGGAGG
>JADGQN010000311.1 GCA_017881765.1 Syntrophobacterales bacterium
TTTAGCCGGGTACCCGCGACCGACCACACTCACGTTCCGCGGGTGGCAGGGAGTCGTGCCGACGCAGGCAACGAAGAGGGGTGCCCGTGCCCAAGCACGGGTCTATGAATGAAGGCAACCTGGTATTACCCTGCCTACTTCAACGGTTGATAGGAGTTCTGATCGTTCCACATCCTCTCAAAGGCATTCTTATACTGTTGTAAAATACGCTTATCCACACTGACAGGAATAAGCAGAAGATTCTCCTCATCAACTCTCGTGCCAAGCGGAGTGCGCGTCTCAGCCGAGCCGTAATTATAGCTGCCCACCACCACCCACTTATCATCCACTATGCTTGCTTCCAGGCGCATTGCCCCGGGAAAACTATTGACCTTTATAGGGATTCCCTGCAGTTTCAGATTGTACATCGCTATCTCATCCCTCTTGGTCTCAAGCATTCCCCTGTCGCCTATCAGTCTGACATCAACGCCGCGCTTCTTTGCATCGATCAGTGCCTTGACTATAGCAGGGTGGGTGAGGGAGGGCGTTACAACCCAGACATAACCGGCTTTCTGCACGTCTCCATAAAGAGAGACAAGTATCTCTTCCAGGCCTCCATGCTCCCTTGAAAAATAGACTGACATCCGATCAGCAGGTACAGGACCGGCAAAACTCTGAAATACCGCAAAAAGGGAGAGAAGAAGAACGATGAGACTGGATGATTTATAGACCCTATGCATGGCACACCTCCGGGGCGCTTTCCACTCCAATACTATAGTAAAGTAGGTATGAAAGGCAAAGAAGTCCATCTTCACCCGCCGGCGCATGTCTCGTTCCGGGATGACCTTCCTGTTGCGGGTTGGATTAAAGCTGCGTTAGAATAAAGTGGATCCTATGAGACAATTACGACGATTACTGGCCGTCATCCTCATCCTTTGTGCCCAGACGCTTTTCGCCCAGCCACTCGCCAACATCACCTTCGAGCGCGATGAGGTCGGGGCGTTTCCCTCCGGCTGGAGATCGAGGGACCAGGAAGATAGCGTCAAGGTTTACTCGGTGCAGGCAGAGGGTGGAAAGAAATTCCTCCATGCTGACGCACGGGGCCTGTCGGTGCAGATCAGCTACGAGAAGAAGTGGGACTTGACAGATTTTCCGATACTGCGGTGGCGTTGGAGAGCGGTCAGCTTCCCTGTGGGCTCTGATGAGCGGGTGAAAAGCGGGAATGACAGCGTTCTTGGTCTCTATGTCGTATTGAGCGGCTTACCATTCGTGACAGCCATCAAGTACATATGGAGTGACACGTTGCCCGAGGGCACAGTGCTCGATTCGCCCTATTCGAGCGGCACAAAAATGATGGTTCTTCGCAGCGGGCAAACACAGGCCGGCACCTGGGTCACTGAAGAACGCGATCTGTTGTCTGACTATGAGCGCCTCTTCGGAAAAAAAGAGAAACGTCCGAAGGCAATCGGGATCGCAATTCTGACCGACTCTGACAATACCCGTTCCCGGGCAGTCGGGGATTACGGAGAGATTGAAATTCTTAAAAGAGGTGCCCGGTAGGTTCTCCGGCTTATTTGGTGTGTCTAGTCTGACGCCGGCCTGCCTCGACACGCCATATGCACTCTTGTCAGCCCCTCGATAATGCGCGCGCAGACCTCTTCGTGCGTCAGCCCCGCACATTGCAGAACTATATCAGCGTACTTCGCGTACAAGGGGCGGCGCTCCTCGAACAGATCAGCAAGCGTCTCATCCGGCCGTTTTGCCAGACCCCGGCTTTCGAAGTCATGGACCCGCGATTCCAGCGTGGCCAGAGCTACGTCGAGAAAGACAACCACACCGCCCTGCTTTAACCGTTCCATAGCAATATGGCTGTAAACGGCGCTCCCTCCGGTAGCAATCACGTGATTGCGGCAGTCGAGACGAAAAAGGATCTCCTCCTCGATTTTGCGCAAGGCCATGTAGCCTTCAGCATCAACTATCTCCTGCAGGGACCGACCCTTCGATGTCTGAATGAGAACGTCCGTATCAGTGAATCCGCGGGAAGTCAGCTTTGCGAGAATCACACCGACGGTGCTCTTGCCCGAGCCGGGCATGCCGATAAGAACGATGTTGGAGCGCTCGACCCCTTCGTCAGCGGTGATAGTGACGTTTTTCATAGTGACACGACAAGCCGTCCCCTGACCATGCTACCCTTTGAACATGAAGAAGACGGCGCCTATGATCATCAGGAAGGCAAAGGCGTAATTCCAGCGGAACGCTTCTTTCAAGTAAAGTACCGAGAAGACGGCAAAAACGAGAAGGGTGATCACCTCCTGTATGATTTTCAGCTACGCCGCTGAGAACTGTGGGTGACCTATTCTGTTTGCAGGCGCCTGAAAGCAATATTCGATAGACGCTATGAGCCAGCTTACCAGGATTACTCTCCACAGAGCGGAGTGCTTGTAATTCAGATGGCCGCACCATGCGATGGTCATGAATACGTTCGATGCCGTCAAAAGCGCTGCAGTCTTCAAATCCTTTTCCTCCCGATATAAACATCATGCATTCAATATAAAGGATATCGGCACGGTTAATCAAGGAACCGGGTACTGCTACGGCTTATCCCGTACTCCTTTTCCGGCCGGCATGAGGAAAAGAAGAGGGATTGAACAGAAGAGCATTAAACCGAACGAGATGAAGGTGATCGTGAAACCTCTTGCGGGACTGGAGCTCAGGTGGATGATAAACGTGATGAAGGAGACTCCAAGCGCTCCGCCCACAGTCCTGAATGTGTTGCGCAGGCCTACGATCGTGGCCACTTTGTCGGGCATCAACTCGATGCACGCGTTATTCGCGGCGGGGAAGACAATTCCCATGCCGATTCCGGTAGTCAGCAGCAGGAGAGCAAGCAATTCCGCCCTGTCGAACCCGATGCCGGTCATTCCCCACAGGGGAAGGCCAGGTGCAAGAAGGATTGTTCCAATAGAGACGATGATAAAACCCCACACCATGGGCCACCGGTAGCCCCACCGCCTGAGCAGAAAGCTGGTGGTCGCCGAAGCGAAGATAATTCCCACGGATCTGGGTGTCAGGATCATGCCGCTCATCATTGTAGAGAGCTTATGCACTGAGGTCGCGTAAAACGGTATGAAAGAAAAAACTCCAAACGACACAGCGCCTATAATCAAATTTGATGCGTTGGCAGCTAGAAAAGGTCTTGATTGCAGCAGCGCAAGATCAAAGATCGGGTTCGCGTCTTTCTTCTCTTGGCGAAAAAAGAGTAAAGCTGAACAAAGACTGAGAACCAGAAGGAGTGCGGCAAAAGAGAGGGAGAGGGGAGAGAAGCTCTCACCTATGAAATTCAAGCCAAACATAAGGAAGAGTATCGCCCCGCTCATAAAGGAGGCTCCCACCAGGTCGACACGGGGCCGGGAAAGACTCCTGGAGTCTTTGAGCAGGATCAGAATCAACGCGATCAAAATTATGCCGATCGGAAGATTAACGTAGAAAACGTACCTCCAGGAATAGCGGCTCACAATCCATCCCCCGAGGTTTGGTCCTATAACGGCTCCTACGTTGTAGATGCTGGAAAAAAGGCCGATCGCTGTTTCCCGATTCTCCGGAAAAGCATCGCTCACGATCCCTGACGCAGTGGGAAGAAAACTCGCTCCTCCAATGCCCTGCAAGAAACGGAATGCGATCAGTGTGTAGATATTAGGCGCAAAACCGCAAGCAAGAGAGCTGCCGGTGAAAAGTATAAGAGAGACCAGGAAAACCTTTTTGCGGCCGATACTGTCACTCAGACTTCCCGCCAGCGGCATGGCGATGGTGACCGCAATAAAAAAAATTGAAATAGTCCATGCGGACCAGAGCAGGTTGGTGTGCAGATCTTTCGTAAAGACAGGAAAGGCGACAGCTACAACGGTGCTGTCAATAGCATACATCAGCAGTGCCAGGCCGGCAGTGACGAAGATGAGGTAGCGACGCATTGGGGGGCGATCCCGTCGTGAGGAGTGATTCGAGCTGCGTATGGAGTTTACTATAAGGCCAGGAAGAATTCAATGCCGGGGCTTATTGCCGGGGCCTACTGGTAACCCTTTCACTTACCCGGAGCAGGTTGTACGGGCTGGCCTTGAACAGGGCCGGGCCGGACCGGCATGGGATTAACCTGCCTCTTGTCGATAATAACGGGCATGTTCCTGAGCATATCCCACGCCTTGTCTCTCTCCCTTTCCTGTTGTAATCTGTTCTCATCGCTGGAGTCTATCGAATATACCGTCTTGTCTTTCTCCCGGCTCACACGTATCTCATCCTGCGCACAGCGAGACGGCTGCGGCCCGGATACGAGAAAGAGCAGCATGCTGATGCAGAGGATCAGCATATAGCGTTTAGGGTTTCCCTTCCTGCAACCTTTGTATTTATTATCTTTCAAGAATTGATACCCGCTCTGTACATATGATCGGCATCGACGCAGTTTAGTTAATATAGCACAGTCTCGTTTGCCAGCAATCAGGCTCTGCAGATCGGCCATTGGCAAGGGTTCTCAGCGTCACCGAAATGCCATACCGCAACTCAGCGGAATAACAGCACTTACAACATGGTGGTTGTGGGGGTCCAAACCGGACATTCGAACATGCCTATGTTTGAATAGGCCGCGTAACTACTGGAGGTTTGTGAAGTGCCACGCGGAGGCGCAAAATGATATTGGTTGAGAAGTTACAGTCAGTTAGCCGCCCCCGTCCACCACTTCCGGACGGCTTTTGAACATCTTTGTTGAAAACCCATCACGTCAGTACGCCCAGGTATTGAGACTTGATCGCTTCGTTCTGTCGTAACTCCTCCGGAGTTGATTGATACACGATCCTGCCTTTGCTCATCACACAGACCGAATCCGCCACCCCCAGAGCAAATGGGAGTTTCTGTTCCACGAGAAGAATAGAGAGTCCCTTTGCTTTCAACTGCAGAATCGTCTTTGCCAATTCCTTCACCAGGAGGGGAGACAGACCCTCGGAGGGCTCGTCCATCAGCAGCAGATCGGGCTCGCACCGCATAGCCCTGGCGATCGCCAGCATCTCCTGCTCGCCACCGCTCAGGCTTCCTGCCCTCTGACTCTCTCTTTCCTTCAGGACGGGGAAATAGGAGTAGACTCGGTCAAGAGTCCACCCTTGGCGCCTATCCATCGCCGCAACCGTGAGGTTTTCGCGAACGGTTAACGCTTGGAAGACTCGCCTCCCTTGAGGAACAAGGCCGATCCCGGCCCGAGCGATCCGGTGGGGCTGAAACTGGGTGATGTCAGTCCCCTTGAAAACCACCTGACCCTGGCGGGCGGGTGTCAGACCCAAAATGGATCGGATCAGTGTAGTCTTTCCGACACCGTTCCGGCCCAAAATGGCCATTACGTGGCCTTTGTCCACATCGGCCGAAATACCCTGGAGGATGTAGCTATATCCGTAATAGGTGTGAATGTCTTTTACTTCAAGGACCTTTTGCATGGACTATTCTTCACCGAGGTAAATCTCTATGACTTTAGGGTCTGCTTTTATCTTCTCCGGAGTCCCTTCCGTAATCACCTTTCCGTTCTGCAGAACAACCATACGGTGGGCCAGTTGGAACGCAACATTCATATCGTGCTCGATGATCAGAAGGGTGATGGAGGGGTCCAGTCCGAGAATCATCGACGTGAGCATATTGATCTCACCCGGCGGCAGGCCAGCCGTCGCCTCATCAAGAAGCAGTATCTTAGCATTGCAGGCCAAGGCCATAAGGACCTCTATCTGACGCTGCATTCCGTAAGAAAGATTTCGAACCAGGCTGCTGCCGAACTCCTGGAGGTTCCATTCCGCAAGGAGCTGTTCAACCCTCTCCTGTATTTCCTTGTAGGCGGTAACGGGTTTGTACACCACGAATTTCAGAGAATTCGTGCCCATTACAGCGAGCACAAGATTCTCTTGAAGTGTAAGCTCAGGGAAAAGGTTTGTGATCTGGAAGGTGCGGGCAATGCCTTT
>JADGQN010000312.1 GCA_017881765.1 Syntrophobacterales bacterium
GACGATCAGGAAGGTGCTCGATGGGTAGGCTTCTGTTCCAGCTTTCAAATGGCAATGCGCAATCCTCCCGGTCATTCCCGAATTCCGCATTTGCAGGTGCACGCGATAGCCCACGCAGTTTCATTTGGTACTTCCTGTAATCGTGTCCCAACCGTGCTCCGGCTTGGTTCAACATTACACTCGTTAATCTGCAGCCGGTCAGCATAAGTCCGAAGTGTCAGCCGAAGATCCCGGTGCCGATCAGTGACGCGAATGCTGCCGTAATTGCCCCAGCCTTTGCGAAAGCTCCTATCGCATGCTTATGTTTGTAACCCCATCAACGGTCATGATCGGGCAGATAGCGCCGTATGCGTTTGCATCTACGTGACCAGCTTGTAGACCAATCCTATCATACCTCCCGCCAATAAGATCCACGCGGAATTGACCCTGAACCGGAACAGCACAAAGGCCGAGACCGCAGCCAACATCAACGAAAGCCAGTCTACGATCGCGGCACGGCCAAGCTGCCACGTCACACCTGCCATGAGACCGAGCGCCCCCACGTTGACTCCGTCCAGGAAAGCGCCCGCCCAAAGGGAGCGGCGCAGCCTGGCGACCAGTGGGAAAACTGCAGCAGCAAAAAAGAAGGAGGGCAGGAAAATTCCCAGTGTCCCGAGCAGGGCCCCGGGCACGCCTCCCAGGAGATACCCTATGAACGTGGCGGTTGTGAAGACAGGCCCGGGCGTGAACTGACCCACAGCCACGGCATCGAGAATCTGATGGTCTGTCAGCCAGCCCAGGCGATCGACAAAGTCGCTGCGCAGAAAGGCGAGCAGCACGTAGCCTGAGCCAAAGACAACCGAGCCTATTTTGAGACAGGTGAGGAAGAGGTTTGCGAGGCTGAATTGCGCCATGGCGGTCGGTAGTGCAACGCCGGGAAGGAAAGCAAGAAGAGAGAGCTTGTCCCCTCGCCGGAGATGCCCTCCGTTTTTGATTGCCATCACCAGGAGCCCGCTGCCAAAGATAAGCGCTATGGCATTCAGTCCTCCCAGATACGACCCGAGGACGAGAAGCCCGACAGCCGCAAGCAGCGGTCCCTTGACCGCGGTCCTCAGTAACTTCCACAGGGCCTGGACGATTACCGCCACGACAACGGGCTTGATACCGAAGAGCAGCCACACCGCCTGGGGGGCACTTCCGTATTGCACATACGCCCATGCGAGCGCCAGCACGATGAGCATGGCCGGCAGGATGAAGCAGACCCCTCCCGCGATGAGCCCCCGCCATCCGGCTCGCTCATATCCCAGGTAGATGGCCATTTCTGTCGAGCTTGGCCCCGGAATTAGGTTGGCCGCTCCAAGAAGATCCAGGAAGCGATCTTCACTCACCCATCTGCGTCGCTGGCACGCCTCGTCGTGCATCATCGCGATATGGGCAGCGGGTCCGCCAAAGGCAATCGTGCCGAGCTTCAGAAAGACGCCCGCCACTTCGCGTACCGAGCGATTTTTGCTGGCCGGTATATCCCTGCTCTTATCCATAGGGAGTTACTTTATCCTGACCCCGTCAAGATATACCGCAGTCCTGCTGATGCCACGAAAAAAGGTCTGGTACCCTCTGCGGCCCATGGCATAGATCGGCTGGAACTCAAGCGTGTGGGCTTCCCCTTCCTCCAAGGAAATCTTCACCTCGGTGTAGTAGTCGTCGTAGGGCACGCCGAAGACCACGTGGTGCGGGCCCGCAGCGAGACGGATTGTCCTGTCGAGCACATACCGCATGCCGTCGCCCCCTTCCGGCAACCTGCCTTCGGGTCCGGAGAGGGGTGTTTTTTCCAGGGTACCCTTCACCTTCCAGATGATCTCCTGGCCATCCACCTCCAACTCAAAGGGGAAGCCCTCATCGAGTGGCTGTTGTGGTCTCGACTCAAGGAGATAATGTTGCGGGGTGGGTGTCTTCACCGACGCCTTGAGGGTCAGGTGCACCATCCCTTCAGGTGGCGGCAACGCCTCCTTGACCTCGGTGAACACGGTCGTCCTCTGTGGGGCGCTGACCGGCTTTGCTGTTCCGTAGCACCCGCCGAGAGCCGCCATCAGGGCTATGCCTGTCAGGAACGCCATCACGCGTTTTCTCGGTGCAATGAATGTCAGAGCCCGAACCATTGAGCCCATACGGCTCCCCCCTTCACTTCTTTTTTTCCGGAGGCCCCCATGTCCAGAGATAGGCCGCGTAGAAGAAGAAGCTTGCCGGTCCGTGGATATCCGTGCCAGCGGAGCAGATGAAGTGATGGTTCTCGGTGAAGTTGAAAATCGCGCCTATATTGTACCCTGTCTCGTGCTCCCCGTCGGTCGTGGACGGTGTGATGTGGAATACCTCGGCGCCGACGGTAAGCCATTTGGTGATATCCCGCTGGAGGAGCCAGCCCCCGTACCAGTAATCCTTGTTGCCCATGCCCGGGTTTATCCAGTAACCACCGCCACCGTAGCTCGTCCACGGCCCCCAGCTCTTTTGGAACCACAGGGGAAGGAAGAATTGAGTATGGCCGGTTCCCAGGCCCCTGGTGCTGCTCCCTGTCGGCACCTCAAGAAAGGGAAAGATGCCTACCATGGGCACATGGTCACTCTCCTGAATGAACCGGTACTTGACCCCAAGTTCGATGTCGCCCGGACCGAAGAGGGTCGGCCCGCCCCGAGGGCGACTGTATGCGTCGGGGGCTAGAATGTGGAGCTGCACGTTGGGCGCCACGCCGTAATTGGCCTCAAGGTGAGGGGCCGTGCCCGAGATCCCATCCTTGTCATTCTGGTACTGGGTCGCTGTGTAGAATTCCCAGTGCTGATAGTCAACCGGCTCAGGGTCGTCGGTACGAAAAGGCGGGCCGGCAAAGAGTGGAGATGCAGTAACAAGAATACTGAGGAGCATGCCGATGGTTGTCGCGAGTAGCCTGAGCATGGTTCCCCGTCGCTCGGTCGGTGGTTGAAGGGGTGACTCGAGCCTTGCCATTTCAAGGCGTCCGTGGGATCACGATGCCCAACCGGATGATGAAAGCTGACCAGAGGCATCCCAGGTAATAGGAGATGATGACGTCGCTCGGCCAGTGCGCCCCCAAGCCCACACGGGCAACCCAGCCGAGAGCAAGAAGAGCAGCGCACAGGATCAGGACCATGGCGCGTAGCACCCCTGAACTTTTCCTCATAGCGAGAATTCCAAGAAAGCCGAAGGTGGCGGCGTACCTCAGGGCGAACAGGGAAGGAAAGCTGTAGCCCGAAAGTGGTCGAAACACATACACCAGCTTCGGGGAAGGCCTCGGCCGGCCAATCACCGGGCCGAGCCACTTTCCCAGCGCCAGCATTCCCGCAAGACTGATAATGGAAAGAAACGCAGCCCGCCATCCTGCCAGTACCCAGGAAAGGGCAAAGATAAGCGCAAGGATAACGAGGATCCGAGGGAATTCTGCCGTCCGTGAGACCGCTTCCGCCCAATTTAGGTTTTGGGGGAGCAGCGATTGCGCCCACCTCTCAGTAGCCACGTCGCCTGGAAAGAAGGCAGAATATTTCGTGACCAACATGACAAGAACGGCAATGATGAGGAGCCCGATCCATACAGAATAGTTAGGGCGCATGGCATGCACCCTTATATGTCCCCAGTGCACTCCCATCCTACTATCAAAGTTAAAACGTTCTCAACCGGATATCAATGCCCCTGGAAGGCGAGGACTTACAAGTAAGCATTAAGAGGAGAGGGATGCAGCAGGTCATCTATACAAAGCAGACGGTTCGAATAGAAAATCACCATTTGAGGTGGTAATGGCGAACACCGGAAATAAGCTCTGGGTGAATAGTAGTTAGGTGAATGAGAGGCTCCATGTCTTCCTCAAGTGGTACCCTTGGCTTAACTACTTAACCAGGCAATAGTGCAAACTGAAAGAATTCGGTGCCCTATTCCACGGCTGAGATTGCTGGCAAGAATTCTCGGCCCAGGTGGGCTGGCATCTTGTTTTCCAATAATCCCTGTCTTAGGTTAGAAGAAATGCGTATCTTAAGGGAGGAAGGCTCATGAGAAAACACCTTGGCATCCTGATGGTTGTCGTACTGCTCTCCTCGTTGTGTGTCGCGCTCGTGCTCATTCCAGACGGGGCTTGGGCGGCGACAAAGAAAGAGATCAACGCAAGTGTGGACGTAGCCCTTAATCGTTTCGCCACGGACATAAAGGGGGCCGATGAATTCCTCAAGGCCGCGAAGGGTACACTCGTGATGCCGAGGGTCAAGCAGGCCGGCCTTATCATAGGGGGGAAGTACGGCAACGGAGCCCTAAGGGTCGATGGGAAAAGCGTCGGCTACTACAACATGGCCGCAGCTTCTGCCGGGCTCCAAATTGGCGCGCAGGAATCGAACATCATCCTCTGCTTCATGGATGAGGCAGTCCTCAAAAAGTTCAGGGCTAGCAAGGGCTGGCAGGTGGGCGTTGACGGCACCGTTGCCCTGGTTACCATAGGAGCGGGCGGTTCGGTAGATACCACCAAACTGAAAGAGCCCATCGTGGGGTTCGTCTTCGGCCAGGCAGGCCTTATGGCCGGGATCACCCTGGAAGGGTTGAAATTCACGAAAACTAATCCGAAGTAAAGCGGTCCCTTCAACTGCTTCTCATCAAACAAAGGGGGTGGCGAAACAGTCGCTTGGCCCCTGAGAGGAGTCGGCAACAATGACAGGCAACTATGCCTTGCCCTCCTGCCTGCACCATGTGTTGGAATTACGTATGCCCCTTGCTCACTTTTTGAATTTATAATCTTTACGTCTTTCCACTCACAAAATCTGCAAGATAGGGTGGAAGCAGAATTGTGAATGACTTCCTGTACTGGTGCATCGGTCCTTCGCAGGCCGAGATCCACATTACAATTGGTATCATAGACTTCTTCCTTTGAGACTCGACAGTCAATCAGTCACATAACGGCTGCCAATTTCATACCGATGCAGTATAAGCAGTCTGTATTTATTATCATGCGTACCGACCGAGCGTTTTGAGGGCCTTTTTTGTAGCGATTCCTTGACACAACACGCTGACGGGCCATAGAATTGCAGCAAGTACGAGAATTCTTTGACCCCCTGGTCGGCTATGTTCGTAGACTCGCGTCTGATCATCCCGACCGTTCCATAGCGGTCATCGTCCCGGAGCTTGTCCAAAGAAAGTGGTACCATTTCCTTATCCCTCACCGCGCTACGTTGATTAAACAGGTGCTTCTTCTCAGAGGAGGCCCTCAGATTGTTATTATCGATGTTCCCTGGTACCTGCGTGAAGAGAAGCCAAAAAAGAAGCAGACACACCGCCAGAACAAAGCATAGATTAGTGTATTGCCTTTAAGACATTTCGTGCTTACTATCCGACAGGACGGATGAGGGCGCCCGATCCAGGCGAATGAAAAGTGGCCCTCGAAGAAAAAGCATAAGGCTGCCCCGACGTTATGCTACCGCTCAAAGACACCATCCGCAGAGTGAGCACTCCGTCCGTAACCTGGATACTCATTCTGATAAACAGCATAATCTTCATCCTTGAGTCATCAATCCCCGAGAGTCTGCTCACCGACGTTGTCTCCTTATTCGGCCTTTGTCCAGCGCGCTATACCGATCCGGCATGGGCGCTCGGCAATGACCTTCCCTTCGATTATTATCTCTCGTTCTTTACGAACATGTTCCTGCATGGTGGCTGGCTTCACCTCATCGGCAATATGTGGTTTCTTTATCTTTTTGGACGCAGCGTCGAAGACCGGACCGGTCACGCCCGCTTCCTGGTGCTCTATCTGCTGTGCGGCCTTGCCGCGGGTCTCACCTATTTCTTGCTCTATCCCCGGGCAACGGCACCGACCCTCGGAGCCTCCGGCGCGATTGCCGGAGTCATGGGGGCCTACCTGGTCCTGTTTCCCCGAGCAAGGGTTCTCACACTCTTTCCCAT
>JADGQN010000313.1 GCA_017881765.1 Syntrophobacterales bacterium
TTTCAGCCATTGTTACCCCCTTCGTTATGTTCCGCTCATGTCCTTGGGTCATGAGCTAGAATATAGCAGGCTGAAACCCCGATGCCGACACGTCGGCACAAATAACCATGAAAATTGCCCTGAAGAACCCCTTGGGATAGTATGCCTTTAGAAGTACCTATTCTAACAAAGGGGGTGTAGCATGGATACCATAGTTGAGAAAGGTGCTGGTCTCGATGTGCATAAGCATAGCGTTGTGACGTGCATTATGGGAACGGGCATCAAAAAAGAAATCAGAACGTATAGCACCATGACCAACGATCTTTTGCGCCTCAAGGCATGGCTGAAAGAACACGGCATAACCCATGTTGCTATGGAAAGCACCGGGGTGTACTGGAAGCCCGTGTTCAATATTCTCGAGGACAGCTTCGAAGTGCTGCTCGTCAACGCACGTCATGTAAAAAATGTCCCGGGAAGGAAAACCGATGTCCAGGACAGCGAATGGCTCTGCAAGCTCCTGCGAAGCGGTCTGGTGCGGGGAAGCTTTATCCCGCCCAAAGAGGTCCGGGAGCTCCGGGATCTCACCCGGTACAAGAGAAAACTGATCCAGACGATCACTGCAGAAAAGCAGCGCGTGGAGAAGATCCTTGTGTCACTCGCACGTTAACTTTATTCGTAATGGTCTGCCGCTTTCGGTACAGAAGCGGCTGGCCACCGAAATCTGGGGTTCGCCCGATGCCGTGGACGCGGCAGGGGCTTACACACCCATGCATTCGTCAAAGGCCAGGATGGCAAAGTGGTCGGTGCTTCGCAAGGAACTGCACGATTCACTCTCCCTCTGCAACTGGATGGGCCCTTGGATAGCCTCGCCGCTTAAGGAGCGCGGCTACCGGGGTGATGACTCCATCGAGTCGATGCTGTACAGCCTCGCAACGGGAGACAGAAAAAGCCGTCAGGAGCTGGACCAGGTAGCAGAGCGGATATTTCTCCTCCATCGAGCGCTGACGATACGCGACATGAAGACGAGAGAGATGCGACTGCGGCATGACCTGATGCCTGAATGGGTCTTCGAGGATCCATCGGGCAAGGCACCCTTTTCGAAGGGAACGACGCGGATGGACCAAAAGGACATACAGGTGGCCATCGACATGTTTTACGAGGAGATGGGCTGGGATAGAGCTACCGGCGCGCCGACCGCCAAAGGATACCAAAAAGTCGGGCTCGGCAACGTGGCCGCCGAGTTGGGCAGACGAAATCTTCTACCCGATGCAACGTAACCGTTGAGAGTGGGAAACGCGATGAATCGGAACGTCACGAACGAAGGAGCGGCAGCGGCCGATGCACTTGCGGCGATGATTCGCCAATTCAGTAAATCTGGTCGTCTCATTTCGGAATTCGAGCTTCGTCGGCAGTTCATCGCACAGCACCAACCGCGCTTCGTGGATCAGGATGCCGATATTCTTTCCACGCTTGCAAAGACCCTTCAGCAGCACGACGATTTATACGAACTGCCGGCGGACGATGGTGTTCAGTACTACTATTCCTCACAAGGTATGGCCCAGGCATACGCCTTGATGCTCCTGCAGAAATTGGGCGACCCGGCTCGCCTCATTGCGGAAGTTATCCGCCAAAACTCCGCCTCCTACCCGAGACCGGTTCCGCTTGATATGTTCACCAACCCACCCTTCGACCTCACGCGCGAGCAGGTCGTGGACTGCCTGGAACGGATGACCGTCGAGGAGGGGTACGGTGATATTGCCTCCACCACAACATCGGCCTCCACCATATTCCTCTATTCGACGCTCCACCTGGAGCCTGAGCATGCTTCCATGCTCGCAGAATGGTTTGACGTGGGTCAACTCGAGAATCCCTGAACTGGTAGTCCGCCCTCTTGTTTGACAAGTCTATGCAGGTCCCCTCGGTGAGGGCGGCGACGTTGCTCCTTGCATTGGCGCGGCGTGGAGTCCGACAAAGAATTTCCGCTCTTCATGATGTTCAATGGTTTCCGCTCGTACCTGTGGGGCTGGTTCATCCGGGCTCCGACGAGGGGCAGATCACTCCGGTTTGCCCCTCGCGCTTCCCAATATACGCTCCCTTTCCAGGAATTATTTTCCTACCCCGGGGCCTGCTGAGGACCCCGCACGCTCATGCTTGTGTGAGTAAACGCCAACTACCCGAGCCTTTCGGTGAAAGCAGATCGATGGCACATCCGATGCACTGAGGGGTCCTAGCGGACAAACAAACCAGATGAGAGTCGGGGGAAAAGGAACTCTTGATCATCTGTCGCAACTGTGGCAGCTGCAGAATAGCGGTCTCGCGGCGGAAAAGCTACCCGGAAAGGTTGACAGGTATAAGGAGTACATGATCAGCAAGGACGCAGTTGAGAAGTCCCGGACAGCCCCGCATCAGGGAAAACGCAAGCGATCCCGGATGAACACCCAAGCCGGCTCGGCACAGAACCTTAGGCAGGAAAAAGCGCTTGCGGACGCCGCTACACCCAGCCCAACCTTGACTCGGCAAATGAGCGTCCAGAGTATTTCTTCCGTAACGAATACGGTTCCGTTCCAGCCACTCAGTAAGTATAGGCAGGTTGCAGAATCCGATCAAACGACGGAGATGGAGAATAAGATAGTCGTGACAGCGTGACCGGTCTTTTAAAGCAGTGATCGTTACCCCTCTGCACTGACCCGGGGAATCGCCAACTCTGACCACCACCCAACCGTAAGAAAGTGATAGTGAGGCCTTCTGCTTCCTTTCGGGCAACCATCCTTATCGTTTCCTCGAAACCGAGGCGGTCGATTTCCGCGGCTGTCTTCCTGAACTCGTTAGCGAGCGTATCGTCCAAAATATTGAACATTACAAACGGCATTCGCCATACGTTACCTAATAGCACTTGGTAATCGGGACAGAGGAACTACGGCGCTCCCTCGACGTCCCTGACGAGAGTGCCGTTGACACTTGCGGATACGTGCTTATGTTTGTTATCATGAACAACATGTTCGGTTAGAAGCGAGCGCGTGGGATATGGGCTATACTGATTATCAGGTGCTCACGAACGTGCGCAATTCGGAAAGCGGGGCGTTGTGGAAGCCATCGGCGATTTGCCGTGCATAAAACGACAAAGCTCATTTCTTGTGCGAGGCATTATCTTGTGCTTTACCTGAGCTGGCGCATATTTTTTTGACCGGCGCGTTGGTTATGCCGCATCCTCAGTGAGGCGGACGCTTCATGTACGAACGTTTTTACGGTTTCTCAGAAGGACCGTTCGAGCTCGGGCCGGATCCCAGATCGCTCTATCTGACGCCGAGCCATGCGGAAGCGCTTTCCGACATGGTCTCGGGGATCAGGGAACGAAAAGGTATCACGGTCATCACCGGAGACCCGGGGACGGGGAAAACAACGCTCATCAACACACTGCTCTCGGACCTGGATGAAACGGTGAGGGCGGCCTCCATTTTTTTCACCTATTTGGAGTTTGGCGACCTTCTGAAGAGCATTCTTATTGAACTCGGAATTCCGACCAAGGGAGAGGACACTTCCGCTCTTCTGAAAAGGTTTTACCTGTACCTCTCGGAGAGGCCCCAGGATGAAATCGTGGCCATCATCATCGACGAGGCACAGGTACTGGAGACCAGCTCTCTCAAAGACCTCATGGGGCTCTGGGCGGGTCTCAATCCAAGGCACCAACTGCTCCAGACCGTTCTTGTCGGGCGGCCGGAGCTTGAGGCGAAGCTCGACTCTCAGGAGTTGAGGGAGTTCCGCGACAGGATTGGTGTCCGATGCCATATCAGACCCATGAACCGGAAGGAATCGAAGGCCTACATAGACCACCGCCTCAGGGTAGTGGGCAGTTCCAGTTCAAAGGTGTTCAAACCGGAGGCGGTCGACCGGGTATGTGACTATGCCGGGGGCATTCCCCGAGTGATCAACATGATCTGCGATGGCTCTCTTCTTATCGGCCACGCGAAGTCCAAGCGACAAATCGATGTCAAGATCGTCAAAAAGGCCATTGAGGAGTTGAGGCTTTTCAAGCCCAAGGAAGCGAAAAGAACGCTGCTGGAGCGGCTGCGATCCCTGAAGCCTGCCTTGCACTCCGCCGATGGTCGAGAAGAGCCTGTGCCGGTCCTGACCACGGAGCCCGTGCTGGAGTCCCTGACTGGAGAATCCGTGCCGGAGCCTCTGACAATAGAATCCCCCTCGGAGTCTCTCCAGCCTGAGGGGTCAGGTCGAGAAGAGCCTATGCCCGAACCTGTCCCGGTACCACGGCCCCGGTGGCGGCCCGTGCATCAACTGCTGGAGCGGCTGCGATCCCTGGAGCCTGCCTTGCACCCCGCCCAGGTACGAACGCTTCGGTGGCCGCCCGCGTATCAAACACTGACTGGCGCACTTCTTGTCGTGATGGCTCTGGGACTCTTTATCTTGTTGATCGCGGACTTGGTCCCACGGA
The DNA here is from genome assembly GCA_017881765.1 of Syntrophobacterales bacterium. GTDB lineage: Bacteria > Desulfobacterota > Syntrophorhabdia > Syntrophorhabdales > WCHB1-27 > JADGQN01. The sequence goes on from JADGQN010000313.1 coordinate 4,427, forward strand.
AGGAAACGAAGGTGAAGGGCATAGGAACGGTTATTGCCGAAAAGGACTCCACCTTCTCTCTTCTGGCCAAGCAAAACCAGGGTCTCGTGCCAGTGCCGAGCGCCTCGGTGAAAAGAGAACGGCCTCAGCGCCTCGCCCATAAGCAGAGAAAACCGCTTCAGCCCCTAGCCCATGATAAGGGAGAACCGCCTCAGCCCCTCGCCTATAAGCAGGGGGAACTGCCTCAGCCCCTAGCCCATGATAAGGGAGAACCGCCTCAGCGCCTCGCCCCTTATCGGCCAAATGATGCAGAAAGAGGTGATCTCTTACTAAAGCAAGATCCAGCCTGGCGTGCACTGCAGCGTTAAACGGTGAGCGGTACAGCGCACAACAGCTACTGGCGACACGGAGGCACTGGCGTTCTTCAAGCTGGACCTACCCGCGTTTGATCTCATCATCACCGACCAGACCATGCCGGATGTGGCCGGGGTAACGCTGGCCCGAAAGATGCTCAGGGTGCGCGCAAGGAGCTGCCTATCGTCCTCTCCACAGGGTACAGTGAAGCCGTGTCAGCTGAGAAGGCAAAAGAAGTGGCCATTCGTTAGTTCGTGATGAAGCCCTTGTCAAAGAAGGAACTGGCAGAAACCGTGCGGAGGGTGTTGGACGGAAGCAAGGCAGCGGTTTGAGTTTCTACCATACTCTTGCTTTCCGATGGTAATCTTTACACGATGCAAAAGTAGGTAATTCAACCTTCGTAGGTGTTTTTGTGAGCCGGCTACGTGAAGACGGTTCGAGCATTGCACCTACAAGTCGAGCATAGGTGCGCAATCGCGGGATTGCGGAGTAGAGTAGACTACGGGCGCCGTGCGGCCTCTCAACAGTCGGTTTCCCGCAGCCTCTCACCGAACCGGACGTACACGTTTCCCTATGTATCCGGCTCTCCAGAGACCACGGCATACTTCAGCTAATCCGCTGAAAGCGTCTTTCTGCACGCTGAGGATAGACCATAACGGCCATTGCTCTGTGTACACAGAGTATTCCCCCGGCTTCAAAACACCTCGGTCTCCTGCCCTCCTTCGCCACGTGGACGGCTTTCCCGTCCTCAAACTACTACGAGGGCTCCGCCCCACATCCGTCCTTCCCTGGTCTCCACAGATAGCCTGTTTTACAGGCAGACAAGATGCGGTTCCCATGTTCCCGTCCTCAACCCATTCGGATGGTTAGGTGCCTGCTTTACCCCTGGCGGCCCTGGAGAACAGGATAAGAAGGAGTGACCTGCTCTCAGGTACGGTGTTATGCGTACCTTCCAGGTGAGACCGTAAAGCCCACCCGGATCGCGCCGCGTTGCCCTCCCGCGCCATCACACTATTAAGGGAGGTATTTCATTAAGACAGAGGCTTCCATCGTTATTCCGAGTCCCGGATTATGCCGAGCGTATGTGGCTGCTTTCCCTCCGAGGCGTGTGTTCCGGGAGGACGGTTCTGATCGATAGTTGATTT